>CAYYNB010000011.1:0-66025 GCA_964472565.1 uncultured Anaerolineaceae bacterium | reverse complement strand
AAGTTGAGCCGACGCAGTGTCGGGCACGATTTTCTGTATCTGCGCGACTGGACACCCTAATCGGCCCCCGCCCCCCCTTTGCCCCCCGATTCTGGCCGATTTGAGGGAAAAACGACTCGGCAAAGGGGTGAGATCCTGGCAGGAAGTGCCATTTTATGCCAACAGCGGGTGATTTTTTGTCATAATCCCCGCCCCCCCCTTGACGACGCCTTGAGGGAAAAATGGGTCGAGTTGGCGTCGCACCAAGGGGAACTCCCCTCCCCTGCGTTGAGTGGTGCGTGTTGGGTTTTAAAGGTGCGACGGTGCTACCATACAGGATAGCACGGATGTTCGAGGATTTATAGTCTTTCGATGGTTAACTTGGATGACTAACTTGGATGGTTAATAAGGTGGGGATTACAGAGATTTACCTCTCCTTTTCGCCACTTCGATAGCGTTGGCGAATCCGTTGGTCAGGGGATTGTTCGGTTATGAACGATAAAACGATATTCGGTCGTAGCGCGTAGGGACAGGTTTGCAAACCCGCCCCTACAAGAAAGGGGAGACAAACGGACGCAACTCGGCGAGATGGGAACCATTTTAGTCGGGCAGGAGCAGCGAGGCGGCGAAGCCGGCATACACATGGGCAGCCTGTTTGAGGTCGTCCAGACGGACTGCTTCCTGAGCGGTGTGGGCGAGGTTCGGATCACCGGGGCCAAAACCGACGGTAGGGATTCCGGCCTGGCCCATCGTATAGACGCCATCGGTGGAAAAAGGCCAATGCCCGATGTCTGGGGTTTGATTGCGTACACCGCGAATCACCTGATCCAGCGTCGTGACAAGGAGATGACTCTTATCGACGACCCAGGCGGGATGGGCTTCGCGAGCGGTATGCAGCACACCAGTATAGGAGGGTTCGCTGTAGGTGGTGATCTGCACGGTGGCGGGGATATTCTCGCGGGCGATCAGGCTTTCAAGCTGGGCCTGGGCCGCGATCACCGTTTCGCCTAATGTGAGGCGGCGATCCAGATACACTTTGCAGAGATCGGGAATGGCATTGAGACTTGCGCCGCGACTTTCAATACTGGTGACGGCAATCGTGCCCGGCCCCAGGAAGGGGTCTTTAGGCAGGGTATCGGCCAGCAACTGCACGGCAAACACCAGGCGGGACGCAGCATAAATAGCGTTACGTCCGAGGGCGGGCTGACTGCCGTGAGAAGATTTACCCTCAACCGAGACTTTAAACATCACGCGGCCACGCTGTCCCCGACTGATCTGCATGTTGGTAGGTTCGCCCAACAGGACATAATCAGGACGGATACCATCTTCTTCGATCACGGCGCGAATAGCCAGCCCTTCACACGGCTCTTCCTGGACAACAAAGGCCAAGATCAGTTTGCCTTTCAACCGATCCTGATAGGGCAATAATTGGCGTGCGCCATAAAGCATACAGGCGATGGCGCTCTTCATATCGACGGTACCAAGCCCGTAGAGCGAACCATCCTGGATCACGGCATCGTAGGGCGGGAACGGCCAGTGTTCGGGCGCAGCCGGGGCAACGGTGTCCATATGGGCATCGTAAAGCAGCGTCGGGCCATTATCATTGCCGATGGTGACGAGCACATTCCCCATCGGGTCAACCTGGACATTTGAAAAACTGAGCGATTTTAAGTGCTCTACAAGCAGGGCGGCGACAGTGCCTTCCTGGGTCGAGATACTCGGCGTTTGGATCAAGCGCTGGGTAAACTGGTAAAGCTGCTGGGCAGTTGCCCATTCAAGTTCAAGATTGGGATGGCTAATCAACTTACGAAGCTCCGTGCGCTAAAAGGACATGGGGAATGGTGCGCAGAATAATCTGCAAATCCAATCCCAACGACCAGTTTTCAATGTAGTAAATGTCTAACAAGCACATTTCTTCAAATGGCACTTCATTACGCCCGCTGACCTGCCACAACCCGGTCAGACCGGGCAGGACACGCAAGCGCTGGCGGTGCCAGGGTTCGTATAATTCGACTTCCTGTGGGACGGCGGGGCGTGGTCCGACCCAACTCATCTCGCCCCGGAAAATGTTCCAGATTTGGGGAATTTCATCCAGACTGAAGCGACGAATCCAGCGCCCGACACGGGTGATACGCGGGTCGTTCAACACTTTGGGATGGCGCGGGTCTTCGCCCGTAGCGCGGATTAGCTGTTCCTTCATCTCTTCCGCATTCTGGATCATAGAGCGGAATTTATAGACCTTAAAATGTTTGCCGTTCAACCCCACCCGTTCCTGTGTAAAAAAGACCGGACCAGGGGTGTCCAGGCGGATAGCGATGATCAGGAACAGGGTAATCAGGCCGACAAAGGGCAGCGCCACCAGCGACAGGGCCGTATCCAGAGCACGTTTAACCAGGCGGCTGGTCGAGGGCAGCTTGGGTTCACCGTTCAATCCCAGCAGCGGAATTCCGCCCAGCATTTCGATCTGAACCTGACTCAAACTGAGTTCGAAGAGGTCGGGGACCGTGCGAACGCGGATATGTTTTTTTTCGCATTCGCGAATGATGCCGAGGATTTTGCGCTGGGTTTGCCAGGGTAAAGTGATGATCACAGTGTCGATCTGCAACTCGCTGATGAGACGAGGCAGCGTGCTGACGCCGCCAAGCGCCGGGACGCGCCCGATGTCGGTTGAACCGCGACTCGGATCGTCGTCCACAAACCCCAGCAGCTTGTAGCCCAGATCGGAGCGGGCCACGATGATCTGCATCACCGAGAGGCCAACGGGACCCGCGCCGACGATCAGCACCCGCTCGACCCCTACGCCGCGTTTGCGCAGATGCGCCTGTAAGCCACGCATCCCCAAGCGGTACAACCCTTGCAAGAGAACGACCAATAACGACGCCTGGACGATTAATAAACGCGAAAAAACTAAGGGGCGGAAAAGGAAGCTAAAGGCCATGACTACAACAGCCGTATTGGTGGCGCTGTTGCCAAGCGCGAACACTTCATCCCACCAGGTGCGACCGCGACGTTCGCGGTAGAGACTCTCATTCCGATTAAACAGCAGGACCAGCGCTGCAAAGAGGCCAGTATAGGGGAGATAGGGCGTAAAAGGAGCGGCGTTGGCTTCGTCTACGGGCTGTAAAAACTGGACTTCGTAGCGCAAATAATAGGAAAGCAAAAACGCAACGAAGACTAGACCTGCGTCGATCAAGGGCATCAGCCAACGCGGCTGGTAAAAAGCGATCCGGTGCATAATTTTCTGTTCCCCTACAAAAGCATAAGCGCCTTCTGATAGCTGGCGACGGTTTGGACGGCGGTTGCGTGCCAGCTAAACTGCGCTGCATGCTGCATTGCCCGGTGTCCCGCTTCTTCACGCCACGCGGCGTTATGGATGACATGGGCCAGCGCACTCGTCCACGCCTCCACATCATCGGGGGGCAGACAATAGCCCGTATCACCGGCGGCTTCAGGAAGCGACGAGACATTCGACACCAGCACCGGTGTCCCACAGGCCATTGCTTCGATAACAGGCAGACCAAAACCTTCAAAAATGGACGGGTAGACCAATGCATCGGCGGCATTGTACCACAACGGTAGATCGTTCGCGTCTACGTAGCCGGGCAAATGTACGGTATCGGCAATTCCCTGTTCTTCAATCGTGCGGAAAACCTCGTCATACATCCAGCCTTTGCCGCCCGCTAAGACCAGATGTACCTGGGTGCGATCCTGGATGGGCAGACGGGCATAGGCGCGGAGCAGGACAGGCAGATTTTTGCGCGGCTCCAATGTGCCTAAAAACAGGAGAAAACGCTCTCGCAGGCTGTGACGGTGGCGGAAGGCTTCGGTGTCAAAACTCATGGCTGGGCGAAACTGCGGCCCCACACCCGGCGGCGCGATGTCGATTTTGTTGGCGGGAATATGGAAGGTTTCGACGAGATCATGAGCGGTGCTGTGTGAGATAGCGATCACACGGCGCGCGTGCAGACAAGAGCGTTTCGTCAACAACTGAAGATAATGGCGGCGTGCCGCTGGGAGACGATCCGGATAATGAACAAAACTCAGATCATAGACCGTCACCACGGACGGGATACGACTGAGGACGGGTGAAACAAACGCCAACGCGTGCAATAAGTCGGGAGACGAGCGCCAAGCAGCAAACGGCTGGATCACCTGTTCCCAAAGTATCCGGCGGAGCGGTTTTTCCGTACCCCAAGATGTGCGGCGAACGGTTAAACGAGGCTCGGCGGGTGGCTGTGCATGGCGACCAGTCCACACGATGTACTGGAACGATGGATCGACCTGGGGCAAAGCCTGGAGCAAGTTGTAGATGTAGCCGTTGATTCCAGCGCTGCGATACCCGGCCTGGGCAGTGAGCAAGTGAGCATTAAGGCCGATTGTGTGCATGGCGCGCATTATAACAAATCAGCGGGGATAAAATCCACCTGTTGAGTCCTGCGCAAGAAAAATGAGGGCATAGGATACAAGTCCTTGTCTGCGTGCCGAGCGGCTTTTTCGTTTGCCGGGGAGTCCCACGCGATTATAATTGGAATGAAGCATGCGGGGATCAACCCATATGGTATTGGACAATCGCTACAGCCAACACGCACGCCGCGCCATGAACCAGGCGCGACTGCTTGCCCAGGAATATGGGCATAATGCGGTTGATACGGATCATCTGTTCGCGGGCATTCTGCGGGAAAGTGGAAGCCTGGGTGCATTGATTCTGGCTGAGCTGACAGTGGATGTCCAGCAGACGGAGCGCGAAGTCCGCGAGCTGCACCAAACGGGTGGTTCCTCGAATTCTCCCACGTTAACCGATGCCTTAACGCGCGTGGTCATCCTGGCAAACGACGAGTCGCGGTGGTTTGGGCATCACTATGTGGGGACGGAACATCTGCTGCTGGCGCTGGCCCGCAGCCGGGAAGGTGGGGTGCCGGATCTGCTGCGGCGGCTGGCGATTACGCCTGATCAAATTCGGCGGCGGGTGCGGTTGATGCTGCATGAAGGCGTGACCGAATTGAGCGTCGAAGCGGCTAAGCGCATGGCGCGGCTGAGTGAACTCTCGCGGCGGGTGCTTAACGCGGCGCAGCAACTGGCGGCAGATGAACACCATGTAAGCCTGGAACATCTGCTGCTGGTACTGGCCCGCGAACGGCGCAGTATGGCAAGCCGGCTGCTGCAAACATATGGACTGGATGTGGCAGGGCTGGAACGAAATCTTAATCAAGCCAGCGTGGGCACCATGCTGGAAGATGTGATCGAACATGCGGTGGATCGGGCGGATCAATTAGGCAGCCACTACACCGGGACCGATCATCTGCTGCTGGCGCTGGCGCAGCATCCTTATGGGGCGCTTCTGTTGGCGCGGTGTGGGATCGATGCCGGGGAACTGATCACCGCGCTGTACGAACTGCTGAAAGTGGGCTGAATTGATTATTCTGATGTCAATTTTTCCAATTCATCAAAGAATTTCTCCCTCGTCCATGCGCCGTACTCCGTAACCGCTACCAGAGGAACATGGTGGAAGCTGACCTCATAGCCTCCAAGCCAAATATACATGTGGTCGTTCTGGAGCTTGCTACGATCTAACATCTGATCCAGCCAATCTGTACCGCTAGGTTCGGCATCTGTGAAACTGGAGCAAAATGCACGAATTGGCACAGGGAGATTTATTTTGTGGTATGTACAATAGGGGGCTTCAGTGGTAAATGGATGCCCTGTACACCACTTGCAATGGAAACAGTCAGGTGTTATTCCACCATTTGGCATAACACTATCTTCCTATCCGCTCCGTTTTCGAGAGTTTATGCGTATCCGTTTGGCGCGGTTGAGGCTTTTTGCGCCGGGGTCGCCGCCAGTTCACAAGCGCAACCAAAACTGATCCCGCACCAATCATAAAAATCATCACCACCATCGATCCGGCAGTGGCGAGCATCAGGCGGACCTCATTGGTCAGCGGCTCGTCGGCGGGTTGGATGGCAACGATCTGGGTATTGATGGTGTCGCGCAGACTGCCCATCGGCGTAGAAACCGCGCCGTAGCCGTCGAGCGTGAGGCGCTGGCCCTGCGAAAGGGCAAAGGTCGCGCTGTGGCCGGTGGTGGCGCGCTCGGTGGGACTCTGGCCGAAGGCGACGGTGTAAATGTCGGGCGACAGCGGCTCAAAGCAGTAGTTATTTTCGCCGCTCGCCATGAGATGTGTGCCGATAATGACATCATCTACCGCAAGATTCACATTGATGCCCGCCAGTGAGGGTTCATCCGGGTCGCGCTGCGCGTTTCCGTTGCGATCCTCATAAGTCGAGACACAAATCGCGTTGGATTCGGATGGAGCGCTCTGGATGGTCCAGGTGTTAGGAATAGGAACTGCGCCCACCGCATCAATGGTGAGACGCTGACCGGATGCGATTTCAAAGGTGCCTTCGTTTGATGTGGTGATCCGGTATGTCGGACTGCTGGCAAACCGGACGGTATAGATGCCAGGAGTCAAGTTCTCAAAGCAGTAGGATTCCTGAGCCGCCGTGATATGGGTGGCGATGACTGCACCCGAAAGCAGGAGATGGACTTTGACTCCGGCGAGTGAGGTTTCGCCGCTGTCACGCATACCATTCCCATTGGCATCTGTGTAGGCAGAAACACAGATCGCGGAGGGGGTCGTCTGCGCAGCAGCGGCAGGATGGAATTGCGGCACAACAAATAACAAACAACCAGCCAGGAAGCGGACAAAACGTTGGTTCATCATTCCATTCCGATCTGGCCCCCCAAATCGATAGGCTAGGATTTTTCGCTTACACCGTTTAGCGGCGGCAGGCCATGTTCTTCGCGGACTACATTTTCGATTTGCAAAGCAATGACAGGGTTTTCGCGCAGATACTGCTTGGCATTTTCGCGGCCCTGCCCAATGGTCTGATCCTGGTAGCGGAAGAATGCACCGCGTTTTTCAACAACCCCCAGATTGCTGGCAATGTCCAGAATATCGCCGACTTTGCTCACGCCTTCGTTAAACATAATGTCGAACTCGGCCTCGCGGAAAGGCGGCGCGACCTTGTTTTTGGTGACGCGGACACGGGTCCGGTTGCCAACCGTATCACCGCCGGCTTTGATGCCCTGGATGCGGCGAATGTCGAGACGGACACTGGCATAAAATTTGAGAGCGCGGCCACCGCTGGTCGTTTCGGGGTTGCCGAACATCACGCCAACTTTTTCGCGCAGTTGGTTGGTGAAGATCATCACGGTGTTAGACTGTTTGATCGCACCGGAGAGCTTGCGGAGTGCCTGGCTCATAAGGCGGGCTTGCAGCCCAACATGTGTATCGCCCATCTCACCTTCGAGTTCGGCTTCGGGAACCAACGCGGCCACACTGTCCAGCACGATCACATCCAGTGCGCTGCTGCGGACCAACGCATCGGCAATTTCGAGCGCCTGTTCAGCCGTGTCGGGCTGGGAGATGTAGAGATTGTTCACATCCACGCCAATACGCGCGGCATAAGCCGGATCGAGAGCGTGTTCCATGTCGATAAAAGCGCAAACACCGCCTAATTTCTGAGCTTCGGCAATGGTGTGCAGACAGAGCGTGGTTTTGCCGGAACTTTCGGGGCCGTAAATTTCGGTTACACGGCCCCGTGGAATGCCGCCGACCCCGATGGCAAGGTCAACAGCTAACGACCCGGTGGAAATAGAGTCCACATGCAAATGCTGGGCATCACCCAGGCGGATAATGGTACCGTCACCGAATCGTTTCGTCAGGTCGGCCAGTGCAGCTTCGAGTGCTTTGTCCCGCCCCTTGTCGCTCATGCTATCTATTCCTCTTTGTGCATATGTGCTGGGTGAAGAGTCTACAACGCGCGGGGCGACTTTGCCAGTTTGAGAGATTGAATAAGCGGTACAGATGGCTCGAAATTGGGATTGCCCTCTGGGTGAGGAAATGATATAATGCAAACCATGTTGGGGAGTGGCCAAGCGGCAAGGCAGCGGCCTTTGGAGCCGCCTATCGCAGGTTCGAATCCTGCCTCCCCAGCCTCTGGATAGCGATCTGTCGGATCGCTATTTTTGATCACGATGTTCTAATATGCACATAGAGCTTGCTTGACAACCGATTCTGCCTGTGCTACAGTACGCCTCAGACTGGCGTATAAAAGCGCCGATTGTGGTGTAAGAAAAGTTAGAATCTTCAAAAATTACAGGTTCATCAGGAGTAGGAAGTTGGCTAAGTCACGCAATGATCAACTCGCCGAACGCTTGCGGGATCTGCAAGTCAGTTCACCGGACGTTGAAGCCGCCGCGATAGTCAGCGTGGACGGTCTAAGCATGGCCTCCTCGCTTCCAGCTAATATCGAAGAAGACCGCGTATCGGCGATGTCTGCCGCGATGCTCTCGTTAGGTGAGCGAATTGCATCGGAATTAGGACGTGGGAGCCTGGAACAGGTGTATGTGAAGGGCGAACGCGGCTATGTGATTCTGAGCGCGGTGGGTGAGGAAGCAGTATTAACGGTCCTGGCGCGCGAACAGGCGAAACTGGGCCTGATCTTTTTGGATATGTCGCGCGCGGTCAAAGAACTCGAAAAATTAGTCTAACGCGCATGCTCCGTTTTCCAGCCCGGCGCTCATCGACCACCCTGCTTTTGGGAGAGGTTTTTTTGTGTTAGAACCGGGTGCCATACTGACCACAAGGGGGTCATGTGACCGACAAATCCCACATATTGATCGTGGAAGACGATCTGGACCTGGCCGAAATGCTGAACGCGTATTTTCGCGTTCAGGGGTATGAGGTGCAAACGGCGGCGTGGGGGGAAGATGCCGTGCGGATGACTCAAGACATCCCGCCCGATCTCGTGGTGTTGGATATTCGGCTGCCAGATATTGATGGTTATGAGGTGTGCCGCCGCTTGCGCGCCCACCGACGCACCCAAAATGTCCCGGTTATTTTTCTGACCGAAAAACGAGATCGAGTCGATAAACTGGTGGGGCTGGAACTGGGCGTCGTCGATTATATTACCAAGCCGTTCGATATTCAGGAATTACGGCTGCGGGTGCGGAATGCGCTGCGGCGTGCGAACCAGTCTTCACTCGTAAACCCGGTTACGAATCTGCCGGAAGGCCCAATTGTCGATGAAAAATTAGGCAATATCCTGACCAGTGATATGAAATGGTCGGTTATGCTGATGACGATTGTGGGTCTGGACAACTTCCGCGAACTGTACGGATTTGTGGCCTCCGACGATGTACTGCGCGCCGTCAGCCTGATGATGAATAATGCTGTGCGCGAAGTGGGTGGTGAAGAGGATTTTATTGGGCATCTTGCGCCACATGATTTTGTGATTATTACCAATGAAATCCATATTGAGCCTATCCGCGAACGGATCGAGCTGCGCCTGCGGCAGTCGATGGAATATTTTTACCCGCTCAAAGACCGTGAAAAAGCAAAACTTGCCATGCAGGAAAACCGGCTGAAGCTGGTCATTGGGCAAGTAAATCATGGGGACGGGGCTTTCGGCGATTTAGAAGCGCTCAAGAATGCCGTGCTGCGTTCGCGCGAAGTCAGTAATTAGCCAGCTTGATAGAGTGGATTTTTTACCGGAGACTGGTTCAGCCTCCGGTTTTTTTGTAGTACCTCTGAGGTACAGATCAACCTCCCATTCTACGTTATAATCAATTTAGTAGGATTAGGAGAAAACTTATGTCCGATCAGCGCGATGTCATTTTGATCGTCGATGATGATGCGGAAACACGCACGCTTTTGCGTGAGCAAGTTTTTGGAGCAAGTAATTTTCAGGTTGCGGAAGCCCACGACGGCCATAACGCGCTGTACCGGCTGCAAGAAGTACGTCCTGATCTCATCGTGTTAGATTTGCAATTGCCGGGACTGAGCGGGCGCGATCTACTGGTCGCGGTGCAGTCACAAGGATTTCGCGGACCGCTGATTGTGGTGGCGAATGACAGTTCGGCGCGCGGTGTGGTGGAAGCGTTCCGGCTGGGGGCCACTGATTATGTCACGCGCCCGATTCGCGAGGCCGAGGTGATGGTCGCGGTGGAGCGCGGACTGGCGGAGGTGCGCCTCCGGCGGCAGCGTGACAGCCTGGTGAACCAGATTCAGACGGCGAATAAGGAACTGGAAGCGCGTGTCCATGAACTGACGACGCTGTACGAAATTGGGCAGTCGGTCACGGCGCTGCGCGAACTGGAACCGCTTTTTGATCGCATTCTGGACGCGACGCTGTCTGTCACCAAAGCGGATCATTCGTTTCTGCTGCTGCGCGACGAAAAAAGCAACCAGATTATTTTGCGAGCCGGGCGGAATCTGCGGCTGGCACTGCTGGATCGAATGGGAGAGCCGCTTCAGGATGCGCTGGCCGATTTGGTGATGTCTTCACGCGAGCCGTTGATGGTGAGCGGCGAGGGGTTGAAAAAGTTTACGACGGCGAAAGATTTGTTTGCTGTTGTATACACCCCATTGGTTGTGCAAGAGGTGGCGGTTGGGGTGTTGGTGGCCGGTAATCACCAAAACAAAACCGCATTCAATGAGGCCCAGGGACGGCTGCTGAAGATGCTGGCGAATTACGCATCCATTGCCCTGGTCAATGCTCGCTTGTTCGCCATGCTCGATCAGCGCGCCAAGACCATGGAAGCCATGCTGCGGGATGTCAGCGAACGAGATGCGCAACGGACCAAACAGCTTCAAACCGTGTTAGCGCGGGTGTACCATCCGCTGGGTGAGATCGATGCCAATCTGACACGGCTGCAAGGGGATATGGATGGGCACCTGCCTAAAGACGCTGCCGCACGGTTGAATGGAATTGGACAGCAGGTGAAGCAGTTGGCAGCTTTGATCACAAATTTAGCGAAATCACGATAATAAGGATTGTCTTTGAGTGGCGGGTGAACGAATACTGTTGGTTGAGGATGCTGCTGAAGTACGGCAGTTTTTGGCAGATACCGTTTTGCGATTCGCTGGTTATGACGTATTAACGGCGGCAAACGGGGCTGAGGGACTCACGCTGGCACGGGATCTAAGTCCTGATTTGATAATCGCGGACCATTTGATGCCCGAATATACCGGCCTGCAAATGTTGGCGGCATTGCAGGAGGAAGACATCTTTTTGCCGTTTATTTTGATTACGGCGGAAGGCTCGGAAGAACTGGCGGTTCAAGCCCTGCGCCTGGGCGTGAATGATTACCTCATCAAGCCATTTGATCCCGATGACCTGCTGAACGCCGTCCAGCGCGTGCTGCGTGAGCACTGGACACGCCAAATTACGGAACGGATTCCCAATTTGCTGCTGGAAACTAACCGGGTGCTCGAACAGCGGCTGCATGATCTGGATACCCTGGTGCGGATCGGCCAGCGTGTCACCTCGCTGCTTGACCTTCAACCCGTTTTGAATGAAGTATCTGAAGCCGCCGTAATGTTGACCGGGGCCGATGAGGGCGGCGTATTTTTGCTCGATGAAGTCACCGAAGAACTGTATCTGTATGCCTCTACTCAGGATAATTTTTCCACGGACGGATCATTTCGGCTGCCGGTGAGCGACAGCCTGGCCGGACAGGTGGTTAAGAGCGGAGAACCGGTTATTCTGGAAGGGGAAGACCTGCGCAAAGTCAAAACGAATTATCTGATCCACGATGCTGTTTATATGCCGCTCAAACTTCAGGGGCAGGTGATCGGCGTGCTGGGTGTGACGAACGCGGAAAGCCGGGGGAAGTTCGAAACGCACACACTGCAACTGGTGCGGGTGCTGGCTGATTTCGCCGCTATAGCTATCCACAATGCGCGGCTGTACACATCGACGGAGCAGGAGCGAGAAACGCTGGACGCGATTTTGCGCGATACTGAAGACCCGATTGTTGTAACGGATAAACAGGAAAACATCCTGTTCTGTAATCCGGCTTCGGTCAAAACATTCAATCTGTATGAAGAAAATCTACGAGGAAAGCCGCTGGCAAAGGTTTTTCCACACGAAAAAATTATCGAACTGTTTGGTCGCCCCGTGCGGCAAGGCCGGAGCCGAAGCAGCGAGATCCACCTGGAGAGCGGACGGGTGGTGCTGAACGCCCAGTTAACAGTCATCGAAGGCGTAGGTAAGATCGCGGTGATGCAAGACATCACGCATTTGAAAGAACTAGACCGGATCAAAAGTGAATTTGTGACCACCGTATCACACGATCTGCGATCTCCACTGACGACGATTCTCGGTTATGTGGAACTGTTGAAACGCAGTGGGCCGCTGAACGAAAGACAGCAGGATTTTGTCGGACGAGTGGTGGGCAGTGTCAGGTCAATTACGACCCTGATCACGGATTTGTTGGAGCTTGGAAAAATCGAGGCCGGATTTGACCTGGACCGCGAATCTATCTCCTTGCATCCGATTGTACGGGATGCGGTGGAGGGGCTGCGCCCGTTGTGGGAAGCAAAACACCTGGGCGTAGAAACAACCTTGAATGAAAACGGGCGGACTGTGTTGGGGAATCCACTCCGCATGCGGCAGATGGTGAATAATCTTGTTGAAAACGCGATTAAGTACACACCAGAGGGCGGGCGTATTCGAGTTGTACTGGAAGAAGACAGTGATTTTTTGGTGCTGCGGGTGGCTGATACAGGCATCGGGATTCCGCAGAAGGATCAGCCCTATATTTTTGACAAGTTTTACCGCTCAGATGAAGCGATTGATTTCGGTCCCGGTACCGGCTTAGGGTTGTCGATAGTCAAAGGGATTGTGGATCAGCTTCAAGGACGCATCTGGGTAGAAAGCCAGATCGGAAAAGGGACTATGTTCACCGTGATGCTGCCGACAGTTTAAAGCCCGCTTGGGGCGGGCTACCAGTAACAGTCGCATCAGAATGATTATTACCTGGATCAGCCTTGCTTTTCAGCAGGCTCAGTCTTGGCGGGTTCTTCTTCGTCTTCCCAACTCACGATCCAAATACACAGACCTGCTACCGCAATGGTCGCGACAATGAGCGCGATCCAATTGCCTGTCGTCAGGCCCACATCACGCGCTTCATAGACTAAAAGAATAATGCAGCCCAATGACAATACAAACCAGGCTGTAATACGCGGCCAGGTTTCGATTAAGCTGACAACCGGGCCAATGACGGGTTGCTGTTTCAAACGTTCCACAGTACGCCTCGCGTTATGTAGATCATGATCAGGGGACGCCTTCTGAGCGCGTCCCAGCAGATTATACCGCTTAAAGCGGTTTTAGCACCCGTTCGGCACGCAGTTTTTTGGCAAAAATATGCGTATTGTCGGGACGGGATTCACGGGCCGCTTCACGCCAAGCAGGAATTTTAATATCTTCAAGTTCCTGTTTTTCGTAACCTTCCTGGAGCAGGGTCTGGCCCATCGCTTGTTGAATAGTGGGCGGCAGGAAGATATAGCCAACTTCGCTTTGCAGCTCCCGCGAAGCCACTTCCATCTGCTGCACCAATGCCCGCGCCACAGGTTCAACCGGAGCTTTATCAATTACGAATAACTCGTCTACCCGCGTGACGAGATTTTCGACCAAGAATCCGGTCAGCCCGACGGGTTCGCCATTCGCCACCGCCAGCAGATAAGACTTTTCGCCCAGACGCATCAGCAGATCGTCTTTGCTCATGTCTTTTCCGGTGCGCTGGCGCATTAAGGCATTAATCATCTGGACGGTGCGCGGACCACCCCGCATAATGTCGAGAGAGGTGATTTCCATCATGCCCGTGGCTCGTTTTTGATCCTGAGCTACCTGCACCCGCTCGACTTTTTCCTGGGCGGCTTCGGCTTCCGCTGCTCCCTGGATTTTGGACCAGGCGGCGCGGACCTGTGCCCAGGCCGTTTCGGGGGTGCCGTTGTTATGGATCACCACCGCCGCGTGCGCAATTTTCTCGGACTGAGGATTTTGAATGCGCACACGCTTCTGGGCTTCAGCGGGCGATAAGCCGCGCGTAGCGAGCCGCTGAAGCTGCTGTTCTTCTGGTGCATCGACCACCCAAATGGCATCCATTTGAGAGGCTAACTGGCCCTCAAGCAACTTAATCGCTTCGACCACGACCACCTTTTGGCGGGCGCGGTGGATGAGGGTATCGATTGCTCGACCAATAATCGGATGCGTTAACGCTTCGAGGCGGGCAAGGGCTTCGGGGTGTGAAAAAACGACTGCGCCCAATTTGGAGCGATCAATACGCTTTTCAGAATCGAGAATCCACTGCCCAAATATCGTGATAACGGGTTGATAGGCGGGCGCGCCGGGAGCCATGACCTGATGGGTCAAGCCGTCAGCATCAATGGTATACGCTCCTAAGTGCTCCAACATACGGCGCACCAAGCTTTTGCCCGTAGCGATATTCCCCGTGAGGCCGATCACATATTTATTTTCCCAACGACCCACGGCAATTCCTCCATGATAATGCCTCATTTATGCGTTCATTTTAGCTGAGGCAGTGATACAGGTCAAACGAATAATTTATAAAAAGTTTTTTGTAGGTGGAAACAGAAAGAGTATGAAGCATATAAGCGGCAAAAGGCGGGCAGCACACCCGCCTTTCTGGTTAGGCCAATAAGGATTCCCACTCTTCAATCGCGGCGGCAAGTTCGGCTTCGGCAGTGTTATATTGCTCACCCAACTGGCGCACCTGCTCCACATCGCCGGATGCGCTGGCGGCATTCAATGCGCCTGTGAGATCAACAAGCCGCACTTCCAAGTCATTGATCAACTGTTCGACTCTGGCAAGCTGCTTGTTGCGCTCGTAATCGGAAAGGCGAGGCTTCCCATTGCCGGATGTGAGTACGGGAGCCTCGGGTTCGGGGCGAGGGGCACGAACTTCGCGCACGGCCTGTTTTTCCATTTCGCGGGTTTGCAAATACTCCTGGTATGATCCCTCGAAAACATTCATCCCATTGGGCTGAATATCCCAAATCTGGGTTGCCAGCGCATCGATTAGATAACGATCATGGCTGACCAGCAAAATGGTACCGCTAAAGTCGGACATGACATCTTGCAGAATTTCCTGACTCGGAATGTCGAGATGGTTGGTTGGTTCGTCCATGAGCAGGAAATTCGAGCCATCGAGGGCCAACTTTGCGAGGGCCAACCGTCCGCGCTCGCCACCGCTGAGCGTGCTCACGGGGCGGAATACATCGTCACCTGTGAATAAAAAGGAGGCGAGATAGTTGCGGGCTTCGCTGAGTGGAAGATTACGCACCAGCAGCAGTTCATCCAAAACACTGAGATTCGGATTCAAACCTTCGTGGGCCTGAGCAAAATAGCCGGGCTGAACGGCAGCGCCCAAACGCGAAGAGCCATGTAAAGGCATTAACTCGCGCAGGAGCGTTTTGAGCAGTGTGGTTTTGCCGACACCGTTGGGGCCAATGATCGCTGCAACTTCGCCACGATACAACGTGATATTGGGAACCGTGACCAGCGGCTTGTTCCGCTCGTAGCCAACTACCAGATCATCCGTTATCAGCACTTTATCGCCGCTGCGCAGGTCGGCTTTCAGGCGCATATGCATATGCTGCTGCTTGCGCGGGCGAAAAATGAGCTTGTCCTCTTTGAGGCGTTCCAGGCGGCGAAGGCGGCCTTTGGCCTGGGCGGTGTTTTGACCCGCTATATTACGGCGGATAAACTCTTCTTCTTTGGCGATAAATTCCTGCTGAGCTTCGTATTCGCGCAGCAGGCGTTCATGCCGATCTGCGCGCTGGAGCAGGTAGTGGCTGTAATTGCCCCGATACACCTCGATTTGACCCCATTCCATTTCCCAGATGACATCTACGACGTGATCCATGAAATAGCGGTCATGGCTGACCACCAGCAGCGCGCCAGACCATGTTTTGAGAAAACTTTCCAGCCATTCAATGGCGTTGATGTCGAGGTGGTTGGTTGGTTCGTCCATTACCAGGAGATCGGGCGCTTCAAGCAGCAGGCGGGCTAACAAGGCGCGCGTTTTCTGACCGCCAGAAAGCTGTTTCAACGGCTGTTGATATTCGGCCTGACCAAAACCAAGCCCTTGCAGCACCTGACGCGTGCGGACTTCGTAAGTATAACCGCCATCGTGATCGAACTCGGCTTCGAGTTCGCCGTAGCGCTCCATAATGGCGTTCAGTTCCTGGCCCTCAGCCTGAGACATCTGGTCGGAGAGCGCGGCTAATTTCGCTTCACGGGCGCGTAAATTGGCAAAGGCCGTCATCATCTCGTCCCACACGGTGCGATCTCCGTCCAGGATGGGACGCTGCGGCAGATAGCCGATAGTCAGCCCTTTCATGTGCTGAACAGAACCTGCCGACGGTTCGTCGGATTTGATCAGGATATGCAGCAGAGTCGTTTTGCCGACACCATTGGAGCCGACCAGCGCAATTTTCGCGCCGTGCGGAATCTCGACAGTGATGCCTTCGAAGATGTCATTTGCGCCAAAAGACTTGGCAACATTATAGGTACTTAGAACCGCCATGTTCGTATCCAGTGATTCTTTGTGATCATCCTAGCGGATTATACCAGATTGCTGGACCGATTTAGCGGGCGAATTCTGACGCCGATTTTGGACGTTGTTTGATCTTCTGGATGATCCTCCCCCCCCCCGCTTTTGGCGTTTTGAACCTGGAAAGTTTTACAAAGTGGGGGTTTTGTAAAACTCGGTCTGAAAACTCCCCCCCCTTGAAGAAATCGTTCGTCGTTTGTTTTTAGTGGTTGGTAAAGTGCGGTGTCGGGCGATAACAACAGAATAGCACAGATGTTCAAGTTTGTCATCACCATCGGATGACTAACTTGAATGACTAATTCGGATGGTGAACCTGGAGCTGTGGTATTGACCGCTTTCCCGTGCGCCGCTATAATACGGCCTGCAATACAAATAGATCAAATACATATGGAGAGGTAGCATAGTCTGGCCTAATGCGCGCGCCTGGAGAGCGCGTGAGCGGTAATACCGCTCCGTGGGTTCAAATCCCACCCTCTCCGCCAGATTGTAACGGCAGAGCCGCCCGGCCTGTCGTTTTTTGTTGCTATTCCCCAGGAGAGACACGAATGATACTCACCATTGAATTTGCCCGGCGGTTATATGCGGATGATGATCCGGTGCATGATTTTGATCATGTGCTGCGCGTGCTGACGCTGGCCCGGCGAATCGGCAGCGCAGAGGGCGCGGATATGACCATTGTAGAAACGGCAGTTCTGCTGCACGACATCAGCCGCGCGGGGGAAGATCAACACGCGCACGTGATGAACGCCGAAACTGCTGATCATGCGGTGGTGGCGGCAGACGCGGCGCGGGAGATACTGGCGGCGCAGGGGATGGATCAGGCTTTTATGGATGCCGTTGCCCACTGTATCGAGGCGCATCGTTTTCGCAATGCCATTCAGCCACAGAGCATCGAAGCACAGACCGTATTTGATGCGGATAAACTGGATGCGATTGGGGCGATTGGTGTGGCGCGGGCGTATGCGTATGGGGGGATGACGCGGCAAAAACTGTGGAGCGAGGTGCCGCCCGATTATGCCGGTGGGGGCGAACAACACACACCTTATCATGAATATGTATATAAACTATCGCGGATTCAGGAGCGGTTGTATACCGAAACCGGACGCGCGATTGCACGGGAACGACATGCTTATATGGTGGCGTTTTTTGAGCGGCTGGCGCGGGAAATCGAGGGCGCGGAGTAAATTACAATCCAAGCTATACTTAATTTATCTGGCAATAATGGGAAGGGTGCGATATGCGTGCTGAGGTGTTGTACCGTCCGGCGTATTCGATGGCCGTAGTAGATTTGAATCCGTATGAGGAAATTGTGGTCGAAAGCGGCTCGATGGTAAGTATGACCGAAGGGATCACGCTGGACAGTCGAATGGAAGGTGGGATTATTCGGAGCCTGGCGCGATCTTTGCTGGGTCGGGAAAGCTTCTTTTTGAACGTGTTCCGCGCGCCATCGTATGGCGGACAGATTAATCTGGCCCCGAAACTGCCGGGTGATATGATGATTTTGCAGTTGCAGAACGAGTCGATGCTGGTCCAGAGCGGATCGTATATTGCCTCATCCGACGGAATCCAGGTGGATACAAAGTGGGGCGGGGCGAAGACGTTTTTTGCACAAGAAGGCTTAATCATGCTGCGAGCACAGGGAACCGGCCTGCTGCTGCTGGCAAGTTATGGCGCGATCCATCCGATTGAACTGGAAGCCGGGCAGCGTTATACGATTGACACCGGGCATCTGGTGTCGTTCTCGGAGGGCATGGGTTTCGATGTGCGCACGGTGGGCGGACTCAAATCTACCGTACTGAGCGGCGAAGGATTGGTGATTGATCTCTCCGGGCCAGGCCGGGTGTATATGCAAACCCGATCTGAAGATGCGTTTTTGGCGTGGCTGCTGCCGTATATCAATCCCGATGATTCCAAAAAGTAACGTAAGGTGAAAGTAGGGCGGGCGAACTTGGGTTATCGGGGGGCTGTGGCTATAATCAGCCGCCAGCTTTGAAGGATAAATTGATCAAAGGATAGACTATGCCTCACGCACTCATTACGGGTGGTGCCGGATTTATCGGGAGTCACCTCTCAGAGAAATTACTGGCGAAGGGTTATGATGTGACGATCATCGATAACCTGAGCACCGGACGGTTTGAAAATATTGCCCACCTTGCCCCGCTGCGCAGTTTCCGGTATGCGATTGAAGATATTCGGCACGCGTCGGTGATGGACCGGCTGGCGAGTGAGTGCGACGTGATTTACCATCTGGCCGCTGCTGTCGGCGTGTTTTCGATTGTCCACAGCCCGATTGATACATTGGAAATTAATGTGGGTGGCACGGAAATCGTGCTGCAAACAGCCCGGCGCTATCGCAAACGTTTGTTGATCGCCTCGACATCAGAAGTGTACGGTAAGGGTGTCAAAGTGCCGTTTAGCGAAGATGATGACCGGATTCTGGGTCCGACCTCAAAAAGCCGCTGGAGTTATGCGGCGTCGAAAGAACTGGACGAATTTTTGGGGTTGGCGTATCACAAAGCGGCCAACCTGCCGGTGACGATCTTCCGGCTGTTTAACACGGTAGGGCCACGACAGGTCGGGAATTATGGAATGGTAGTGCCGCGCTTCATCAATTGGGCGCTGGCAAACGAACCGATTGAAGTGTATGGGGATGGCACGCAGAGTCGCTGTTTTGCGAATGTGCATGATGTGGTGGATGCGATTGTCCGGCTGAGCGAAAGCAACCAGACGATAGGCGACGTTTATAATATTGGGAACAACCAGGAGATCACGATCAGCGGGCTGGCGGAATGTGTCAAGGCACAGACCAATAGCACATCCGAGATTGTGTATGTGCCATACGAAAAGGCATACGAGGCCGGGTTCGAGGATATGAAGCGGCGCGTGCCCGATGTCAGCAAAATCAAGGCTGCTGTCGGATGGGAACCGACTACGCCGCTCGTCGCGACGATTGACCAAATGATTGAGTATGCTAAAAAACAGAAGGAATAAATTTTATGAGAAACGATATTGGCAGCAAATTTCCCGTTAAATGGATTGAAAATCCGCATGCGCGCACCGTGTTAGCCAGCTCCGCGGTGGCCGATGTGTTCCCGCCGGGGATGTCACGCCTGGCACGCAGCTTCCACCGGCAGATTCCCGGCTACAAGATGAGTCCGCTGAAAAGCCTGGCGAACCTGGCGAACATGATGAATGTGGGCGGCATCTGGGTGAAGGACGAGTCGGTGCGGCTGACGCTGAACTCGTTTAAAGTGCTCGGTGGGTCATTTGCGATCTACCAATTTATCAAGCGCCGATTGGGAATGGAAGGGGTTGAAATTCCATTCGCGGAACTGACATCGGAAGAAACCCGGCGGAAATTAGGCGATCTCACGTTTGCGGCGGCGACCGATGGGAATCATGGGCGCGGCATCGCCTGGTCGGCCAAAGCGATGGGGTTCCGGGCGGTTATTTATGTGCATAAACTGACCAGCGAAGCGCGGATCAAAGCGATTGAGAGCAACGGCGGGGAAGTGGTCGTGGTGGACGGCACGTATGATGACGCCGTACGGCAGGTGTGGGAAGACTCGCAGAAAAACGGGTGGCAAGTCATTTCGGATACCTCGTGGGAAGGTTATCAGGATATTCCGAAGTGGGTGATGCAGGGCTACTCGACGATGTTTTCTGAGGCGCAGGAACAATTCGCGGCGCAAGGTTTGATCAAACCGACACATATTTTTGTACAAGCGGGCGTTGGCGCGCTGGCAGCCTCCACGATTGGGTTTTATTCGCAGTTATTTGGCGCGAACAGACCGATTTCGGCAGTCGTGGAACCGGATGCGGCAGCGTGCCTGTTTAGATCGGCGGAGGCGGGCGACGGCAAACCCCAGAATTTCCCCGGCGATCTGAATACGATGATGGCGGGGCTGGCCTGCGGTGAACCGAGTCCGGTGGCGTGGGATATTCTGTGGGACTGCGCGGACTTTTTCCTGGCGTGCCCGGAATATGTCGCGGCGAAAGGCATGCGGGTGTACGGTGTGCCGCTGCGCGGCGATCCGTTTATGATTTCCGGCGAGTCCGGCGCGGTGACGCTCGGCGCGCTCATGTTCATTATGGAGCGCGACGAACTCAAGGATTTGCGCGAACGGATGCAGTTGGATCGTAATTCGCAGATTTTGTTGATCAATTCAGAAGGCAACACCGATCCGAATCACTTCCGGCGCGTGGCGTGGGATGGGGCGGAACAGGTGCCCGCGGAATATAAGGAATATCATTAAAATGGGAAGTCTTCAGGGTGTAATTGTCAAAAAACTGGTCACACACAGCGATGATCGCGGATATTTCCGCGAGGTGCTGCGCGATGACGATCATCTGTTGACCCGGTTTGGGCAGACCTCATTTACGAAGACGTATCCCGGCGTGATCAAGGCATTTCACTGGCACCGCAAGCAGGATGATTTGTGGTATGTGGCTGATGGAATGGCGCGCGTGGTGCTGTACGATATGCGGGAAGACTCGCCTACGTACCGCCAGACCCAGGTGATTTTTGCCGGGGAAGATAACCCGGTGCTGATCCTGATTCCGATTGGGGTGGCGCATGGGTATCAGGTGTTAGGCAATAAACCCGTGATGCTGTTTTATCACACCACCCAAAGTTATAATCCGGCTGATCCTGACGAGGAACGCATCCCGTTCGATGATCCGACCATTGGGTTCGACTGGTCGATCCAAAATCGCTGAGAGTTGAACATATGAGCCTGCACGGACGCGCTACGCCTGAAGCTACTGCTGCTTATGCCGAACGGATGCGCAACCGCTCGGCTGAAGGACATTTCCGGCTCACAGTTGATGGATTGAGCGTGTCGTCCATCGGGATGGGAACGTATCTTGGTGAGGCGGACGACGCGACAGATAAACAATATCAGGAAGCCAGTGAACGAGCGCTGGACCTGGGATGCAACCTGATTGATACGGCGGTGAACTACCGCTACCAGCGCAGCGAACGGGCCATCGGGCGGGCGCTGAAGGCGGCGGTTAAACGCGGGGATGTGCGGCGCGAAGAGGTGGTGATCACCACCAAAGGGGGCTTCGTGCCGTTTGATAATGCGCTGCCACCGGACCCGAAAAAATGGGTCTACCAGCAGTATATCGAGTCCGGGCTGGCGCATCCGAACGAATTTGCGGCGAACTACCAGCACTGTATCGCGCCGAATTTCCTGGAAGAGATGCTGGACAAAAGCTGCCATAACCTCGGCATTGATACCATCGATATTTATTACCTGCACAACCCCGAAACCCAGCGGATCGCCAATACACACGAAACGTTCCGGCGGCGGATGCTGGATGCCTTTGAATTTCTGGAAGAAGCGTGCGCAAACGGGCGGATTGGGGCATATGGCATGGCGACGTGGACCGCATTCCGCAGTTCGCCCAACGCCCCAGATGCGCTTTCGCTCACGGAACTCGTCGGACTGGCGTTTGAAGTCGCCGGAGACGAGAACCATTTCCGGTATCTGCAACTCCCCTACAATCTGGTCATGACGGAAGCGTTCGCGCTCGATAACCAGCAGGTGAGCGACGCATTTTACAGCGCGATTGGCGCGGCGGAAGAACTGCAACTGAGCGTGATGACCAGCGCCACACTGAAACAGGGATTGCTGGCGAGTCCGTTTATGGCGGATCTGGCGGCGTATTTCCCCGGCGCGGAAACGGATGCGCAACGGGCGATTCAGTTTGCGCGATCCACACCGGGCGTCACGAGTGCGCTGGTTGGGATGAGTACGCTGGCGCATGTCGAAGAAAATCTGGCGCTGGCCCGGATCGCGCCGACGGATCCCGACGTGATCCGAAGTTTGTTCCCCGATGCATAAAAGAGGTTTTGTATGACTTTGTGGCATGAATATTTACAGCAGCACGGGACACTACCCGAATGGCCGTATCCGATTCGCTACGGGGAGGAACATATCCTGCGGGCGGATGTGCTGGTGTTGGGCGGCGGGATCGCGGGGTGTCACGCGGCGATCAATGCCCGGCGGCAGGGCGTTAAGGTAGTAGTGCTCGAAAAAGAAGCGACCAAGTGGAGCGGCAACGGTGGGGCAGGCGTCGATCACTGGCTGTCGGCGTGTACGAATCCGTGTTCGGAAGTGACGCCGGAAGCCTTCACCCAGCGGACTTTCGAGGACAGCGGCGGGTATGACTGCGGGATTTTGCGCTATATCAATGCCAAAGAGGGCTGGGATACGCTGCTCGACTGCGAACAGATGGGCGTGCAGATTCGGGATGTGCAAGGCGAATTCAAAGGCGCGGCTTTCCGGGACGATAAAACCGGGCTGCTGTTCGCTTACGACTATAAAAGCAAATACGATCTGCGCGTGTATGGGCACAACATGAAACCCCGGCTGCACCGCGAAATGAAGCGGCTGGGCGTTGAGATCGTGGACCGGGTGATGGTGACGGCGCTGCTGACCGCCGAGAGCGATCAGGGTAAAAAAGTGGTCGGCGCGATGGGAGTGCATACGAGGACCGGGGAATTTTACATTGTGCAGGCACGGGCGGTTATCCTGGCGACAGGACTGCCGGGGCGTTTATGGGTTCTTTCAACGGAACTGCGGCCCACCTTCCGCGATCCCAACCTGACCGGGGAAGGACTCGCGGCGGCGTGGAAGGCGGGGGTGGAATTTTCCTTGCTTGAGGAAACTTTTCCCGACAACGGGCCGCTGGCGTATATCGCGTATGCAGTAGGAAATGCACATAACACATGGCACGGCTGCCCGATTGTGGATGCACGAGGGAAAGAAGTGCCCTGGGTGGATCGGGACGGAAACGAACTGAGTGCCCTGGACGAGCGGTTTTACCCGTCGCCCAACCAGGAATTTATGGTGGGGCACGGCCTGCGAATTCCGCCGAGCTACGAAAACCATGTTAAACAACTCGCGCCTGACCTGCCGGAACGGATTCGCAAAGGGGAATTCGTGCTGCCGCTGTACGCGGATTTGTCACGGATGCCCGAAACAGAGCGGCGGGCGATCTTTGGGTTGATGGTTGGGAATGAAGGGAAGACCCGGATTCCGGTCTATGAGGCGCTGACCAAAGCCGGATTTGACCCGGATCAGGATAGGCTGCAAGTGCCTGTTTTGCAGCCGAATTTCTATGGGCATGCTAATTCCTGGGCGGGTATGCCGGTTCCGCACTGGCGGCAGTGGGGCAACGGCGGGGCAGTGGTGGACTGGAAACTCCAAACGAATCTGGAAGGACTATACGCGGCTGGTGGTGCGATCTACGGCGGCGGGGCACATTCCAGCGCAGCGACGAGTGGACGGTATGCCGGGCGACAGGCGGCATTCTACGCGAAAACGGCGGCAGATTCGGAAGTGGATCGCGGCCAGATCGAACAAGAGAAAAAACGGGTGTACGCGCCGCTGCAAGCCCAGCCGCACAGCATCGGATGGAAAGAACTAAACGCGGGAATCTGCCGGGTGATGCAGGATTACTGCGGGGAATATAAAACTGAGGAAACCTTGAAGGAGGGACTCAGTCTGCTGCAAGAGATTCGGGAAGCGGAAGCGACATCGGTTTATGCCGCGACTCCGCACGATTTGATGCATGCGGTGGAGTGCCAATCGATTCTGACCGTGGGTGAAGCCGTGATGCAGGCGTCACTGGCACGCAAGGCCAGCAGCCGACACCTGAACTTTACGCGGCTGGATTATCCCGAAAGTGAGGAGTGGCTCGATCTGCTGCCGATTCGATGGGAGCAGGGGCAGGCGATCACAAACAGACGGTCCGTTGATTACCATCTGCGCGCACCGTATGCAGCGGACTATGAAGAAAACTATCAGACCTGGGAGAAGTGAAAAAATGGCTTACATGCTGCCTAACCCGCCGACTCCCAACCGGGCGATTGAATTTAACGATGAAGTGTGTACGGGGTGCAACCAGTGTGTGGAAATCTGCCGTTCCGATGTGCTGATGCCGAACCCAGAGAAGAAAAAGCCGCCGATTGTGCTGTATCCCGATGAATGCTGGTACTGCGGATGCTGCGTGCTGGAGTGCAACCGTCCCGGTGCGATTACGATGCATCATCCCATGAATCAGAGCGTGTCGGTGATCTGGAAACGAACGACCACAGGCAAACGGTTCCGGTTGGGAATGCGCAACCCGCCGCCGCCGAATACCAAACCACCATCACCCTGATATTCAGTCGACGATGAACAATTTCGCGCCACCAACCGTCGAGGAACGATGCGGCTCGGCGTGATCGGCAACCTGATAACTGACGCCGGGCGTGAGGATAAACTTGCGCCCATCGGCTAATTCGGTATCAAGGCGTCCTTCCAGACAGAGGAGGATATGGCCTTTTTCGCACCAATGATCGGCGTGATAGCCAGGGGAATATTCGACCATACGCACGCGAATAGCGCCGAACTGTTGGGTGCGCCAAAGCGCATGGCCTGTGATGCCGGGATGTTCAGTCGGTTCGATGGTGCTCCAGTCGGTGAGGCCGAAGGGGATGTTAACCATCTGCATAAGAAGCATTCCTTTACGAAAGAACCAGGGCGGTGTTTCCATCGCCCTGGTTTTATATCCACAAACAACAGATGATGGTTACTGCTGCGACAGGAGCAGTTTCATATACTGGGCACGCTCGAAACCAAACGGATCGTCCACATTCTTCTGGCTCAGTTTACCCTGGAAGTCCGCGAGGCTGTCATAGCCTTTTTCGTCCATCCAGTTTTCCAGGTCCACGATCATCTTGGCGAGATAGGGCAGCCCGTTGGAAAGCAGCGTGGACGCACACTGAACGGCAGATGCACCCGCTAAAATTGCTTTAACGACATCGCCGCCCGTGTGAACGCCCGTGTTCAAAACGAGGTCCATCTTGACGCGACCATAGAGCAGCGCAACCCACCGCAGCGGGACTTTGATTTCCTGCGGGGCGCTGTAGCTCATTTCATTGACCAGCGATTCAGAGGTGATGTCGATGTCGGGCTGGAGGAAGCGGTTAAACATCACCACCGCATTCACGCCGCGTTTTTCAAGTTCGCGCACCACATTCGGTGTCGAGGTGTAGTAGGGGCTGAGTTTAACGGCCAGCGGAAGCGATACAGCGGCGCGGACATCAGCCACCATATCAAACAGGCGCTTTTCGAGTTCGCTGCCCGCGAGTTCAATATCGGCGGCCACGCTGTAATAATTCAGTTCCAGGCCATTGATACCCGTTTCGGCCATTTGCTTGGCGTAGTTGACCCACGCGCCCGGATTGACGGCATTCAGGCTGGCGAAAACAGGCATCTTCACCGCATTGCGCGTTTTTTCGACCCACATCATGTGTTCGCGCGCACCGCCATCCTGAACCGGCGGGTAAAAAGAGGAATGGACTTCGGGCGAAATTGATGCCGCGCGTTCCATCCAATCGGCCAGGGTCATATCATCATACTGAATTTGTTCTTCGAATAACGAGCGGATCACCAGCGCGCCAGCGCCCATTTCTTCCGCTTTTTTAACTTTATCAACATAACTGGAAATCGAACATGCCGCGACAATGATGGGATTTTTTAGGGCGACACCCATGTAGGTTGTTGAAAGGTCAGCCATTGCAGCTCCTCAGATGATCCAATTAAAACATATAGGAAGAACTTTATAAAACTATACCGTGATAAAAGGTGCAATCTCAGTGACAAAAACTAGGCGTTGGCCTGCTTATCGTCATGAGTTAGATGTGCAAAGAACGCCGAATTCTCGTACAATGTCAAAGAAAACAGGTGAAATCCTATGGCGAATCCGGTTCGAATTATACCCGCAGGCTACCGAGAAGTTCACTACCTGAAGCTCACCCAAACGTCGCTGCTCATCTGGCTGAATTTGCTGTCACTGATCCCATTGGTCATGAGCGGACTGCTCGTATTTGGGCTGCTGCTGGTGTATCACGAGGAATTAGGGGCTGTGTTGGTGATCGATGCGCTGCCCGACACGCTGCCCATGCTGCCCGGATTGGTGCTGACCCTGCTGGTGCTGCCGCTGCACGAATGGATTCATGGGCAGATGATCAAACATGTGGGGCACGAGCCGCGTTACGGGGTTAAGTGGATGGTGTTGTTTGCGACCTCGAAGGGCGGGGTGTTCCGGCGCAATGAATTTATCGATGTAGCGCTTGCGCCGTTGGTCGTTATTACCAGCGCGGGCATCGTACTCATGCTGTTTCTGCCGCTGGGATTAGCGCAGTGGGTCGGATTGGCGATTGTGATGAATGCGGCGGGCGCAATTGGCGATCTGTGGATGACGGTGGTTGCCTTGCGCTATGATCGTTCGGTGTTGGTGCGGGATGAAGAGGACAGCATGCGGATTTTCGCTACTCCATCAGCGCAAGACACGTAAATATATTAGGCTCCGCCAATACATTCTTTACCCCATCCCCTTCTCTGAGGGAAGGGAAGTCAAACAGGCTAGACAGGGGGTAATTATTCTCTTGAGATGGCCTTAGAGCTTATTGGCCGCGCCATTGAGTACCCACATTGCTCAAAGGATAAATAAAAATGGTTCACAAAAGACTTGCTCTGTTATTGGTAGTCTGCTGCCTGGTGTCTTTGGGAGGGTTTAGCGTGGGCAAAGCCCAGGATGATCGCATCACAACGATTGCGCTGGTTAACGGCATACTGATCGACGGTACAGGGGCAGATCCGGTGCCGGATGCGGTAATCGTCATCCAGGCTGGGCGGATTGTGGCGGTAGGGGCACGCGCAGATGTTGAAATTCCGGCTGATGCGCAGATCATCGACGTGAGCGGCGGGACAATGCTGCCCGGTTTCTTCAATACGCATGTTCATGATGGATACAACCAGACCTATCTTACCAGTTGGCTGCAAGCAGGCGTCACAACGGTACGGGATATGGGCATTCATGATGTATCCGAGTGGCCGGACGATCAATTGCCGCCGCTGCCGGACGAGGCGGATCCATTTCGGGCAATGCTGATCAAAGGGTTTGCTATCCGCGACTTGACACACCAGGATACACGCTACGCGCGGCTTGTCGCTGCCGGGCCATTTCTGAATGTGCCGGGCGGTTACGGCGGCACGGTATATGAGGCAGAATCCCCGGAAGAGGTGCAGACGGCGGTAAACGATCTGCTGGACCTGGGCGCGGACCTCATCAAAACAGCGCTGGATGACGGCCTGGTGATTGGGCAGCAGCTTCCGATCTACTCACCGGAGACATTCAGTGTGCTGGTGGAAGCCGCCCATGAACGGGGTGTCCCAGTGGCGGTGCATATTATGCGTTCCGAGCCGCTGCTGATGGCTATCGAGGCGGACGTTGATGAGATCGAGCATATGGCGGTTGATGCGCTGCCGGATGATGTGATCCAGCAAGCGGTTGAGCACGATGTGTACTGGGTGCCGACACTCGAATTGTGGAAGGGCGTCAGCGAGGAATACGGGGCCAATTTCCGGGAGATCACCCTCGATAATGTGGCACGTTTCACGGCAGCCGGGGGCAAAATTGCCCTGGGAACCGATTTTCACGGCTATTTCACGCCGTTTGAAGAGGGGATGCCGATCACCGAGATCAATTTGATGCATGAGGCGGGCATGACGCCGATGGAGATCATTAAGGCTGCAACACTCCACGCAGCCGAAGTCTGCCAGTTGGACAGCGATCTTGGCACGCTCGAAGTGGGTAAAATCGCGGATGTGCTGGTTATTGACGGTGATCCACTGGCGGACCTGCAAATGCTGTTGAATGTGCGCTGGGTGCTGCGCGATGGGGTGGTCGTGCGGGAACCTGCGTCCTGAAGTCAGGTAAAAATCTCCCTCTTCACTACTGCGTTGGTTGGAGAGGGAGATTGATCAAATTAACGGCGGAAGAAGTTGCTGATGATGAACCAGACATTGGCCGGACGTTCGGCTAAGCGGCGCATGTAGTACGGGTACCAGTGCGTACCGTAGGGCACATAAATGCGTGTGCGGAAGCCGTCATCACGAAGTTGTTCCTGAAGTTTGCCCCGGATGCCGTATAACATCTGAAATTCAAAATTTTCATATGGGATGTCGTTGGCCTTGATATGCGCGGCGGCGGCATTGATCATCTTTTCGTCGTGTGTGGCGATGCCAATGTAAGCGCCCGCCTGGATCGCTTCGGGGGCGAGGAATAACTGTACCAGATGGATAAAGTTGGCATCCACGTCGGATTTATCGGGGAAGGCGCGGTCGGGCGGCTCTTTGTAGGCGCCTTTGCACAACCGGATAAATGCACCTTCTGCGGCGAGTTCTTTGACATCTTTTTCGCTGCGATACAGGTAGGCCTGAATTACCACGCCCACATTTTTATATTCCTGGTGCAGAATGCGATACACACGCAGCGTGGCTTCAGTGTAATCGCTGCCTTCCATGTCAATGGTGACATGGTTATTGATGGCTTGCGCCCGGTCAAGAATGCGGCGCATGTTGGTGAGGCAGAGGTCTTCCCGGATGTCGAGGCCCAGCGCGGTCAGTTTGAGCGACGCGGTAGCCCGCACACCGGCCTCGGCAATCGTATCGAGCATACGGAGGTAATCCTCAGTTGCCTGGTTTGCCCCGGCTTCGTCCTCAACACTTTCCCCCAGATGATCGAGGGTGATTTCTAATCCTTTCTGGTTTAACTTGTGGCAAATTTCAATGGCGGCTTCGAGGGTATCGCCTGCAACAAAACGGTAGGCGGTGCGGCGGGCAGGTCCAATCCGCAGCATGAGATTTTGCGCCCAACGAGCGCGAGCGAGATACAAAAATATCGAGCGTAACATTATTTAATCCTTATTTTGAACTGCAAAGTATTGTTTGTATTTTAACGCGAGCTGCATTTCCTCACTAGTACAACACGGCATAAATTGGCCGGTTGTTCCCCGTAGGAGTAGCCTCGCCCCTACAAAAATAGAGGCTTATTTCCGCCTCGATGCGATTAACTTGGAATACTAAAAGAGCGCTGTTGGGATAGCGCTCTTTCGGAGTTAGGCTGCGCCACTATTTTCCTGGGATGGCCTTAACATTTTATTGAGCGGGCGGAGCCATGCTGTCACGCGAGATGCCAGGGATGATGATGCCGACCTTATAGGCTTTTTCGCCCTCAATCACCTGAATATCGCCGCGTTCCTGGCGCGTGCTAAGCCAGATTTCAGTGGCGAGTGTGCCCTCAATCCATTGGCCCTGGGTGGTCAGATCGGCCAGGGTATAGACCGCATCAGTCGGCCAATACCAGGAAGGAGCCTGATAGTCGCGCGGAATTTCCCAGGCACTCACCCACCCCCCCGAGGGTTGAACCAGCGTCGGTTCGTCGCTCAACTGCTGGCAACTTTCAAGAATGGAGGCATAGGCATTCTGAGGCCAGGTATTGAAGCGGCGGACTGTACGCACCTCGTCATATAAGTCAACGGTGATGGTTTCAATCTGGGGATCGACGCTACTGGATGGAACAATTTCATCTTCCCAGGTATAAAAACCCCGGTTGATGATGTCTTCAAGAAAACGGCGCATCGTTTCGTCGGAAACACGCGCTTCAAAAACCTGTTGGTTGCCAACCCCATCACGGACGGTCCAGACGACACGCGAATCACCCCAGACCGTACACGGCGGAATGCTGTTCATCATAAAGGCGGGGGTTTCCTGATCGGGTTGGATATCGACCCGCACAATAATGGTGTTAGGGTCGCGGTCCCATTCAAAAGGTCCAAACTGGCTGGTATCTTCCTGCTCATCCGATTGATCCGATTTGTCGTCACCCGCACAGGCGGCCAACAGGAAGCTGAACATAACCAGTATGATCAACAGCGAGCGTCGCATATAGGGACTCCTTCAATAAAGACTGGTGATTCCTAGTTGCGAATTGTAGCCCGCACCGCATGTTCGGACAAGCGGGATAAACTTCCCCCTCTGGAAACAGGATATAGAGGGGGAAGCGTAACGGCGTATGGCGAGGGTTATTCCGGCATGACCTCGTAGGCCTGGCCTTCCCAGACAAAGAGGACATGATCGCCCAGCGCGAGGAATTCGCCCACCATCGGATCGAGGTCGAGGAGGGTGAAATAGTCGTCGCTGAGGAAAATTACCGGGGCAGGAGTCATTTCGTCGGCGTTGTAGAGCGTGTCGATCCACATATTGTCGCGCCAGACAAAGGTCCGATCACCGGCATATTCAATCGGCTGGCTACCGCCATAATATTCCCCGGATGTTCCATCATCCTTTTCACGCTCCATCGGGGCGGTCATGGTCGGGGCTATCATCGGCGCATCGGCGGCGGCCATATTCGCTGAGGATTCAGCGGCCTGGACAGCACCTGCACCGGATGGCGCGGTGCTCATGGCACCTGCATCTGCTTCAAACTGCACCTGGGCCTCTTCGACACCGGTCTGGGTGAAGATGTCCTGTTCCTGGATCAGGAAGGATGTGTAGGGGGTGATGATGCCGTAGCGGATGCTGAGGCGCACAATGCTGTCTACCAGTTCGGGGTTTTCCCCATAGAGCCGGATGGAATTGAGCAGTGCGCCGATCTTACGCGTGGCCCACAGACGCGGAATGAAGACTTGCCCGCCTGCATGCGAGGGGAAATCGACCCGGTATTGGTAGACTTTTGTCTGACCTTCCAACTCGCCGGTCAGGGTGACAGTCGCCTCGCCATCACCGCGATAACGCCCGACCACAATTAACTGGGTTCCGGCGAACAGATCGGGCAGTGGAGCGTTGGGGTAGAAGTCTTCGATGATGAGATTATTGACTTCAAGATGGATATTGGTCAGGACGGGAGAACTGATCTTGTTGTAGAGGCTGCTCACTTCCTCATCAATCCGTTCCTCCTGATCAACATAGGTGCCCGCACCGCGAAAAGCCTGATAAAGCTGGTCAAGCAGCACGGTATCCACATCGTAGCCTACACCGAAGGTGAAAATGCGGACGTTAGGTTTGGCGGCATCCTGGACATTGCTCAAAATATCCGGCGTATCGACGGTGCCTTCGGTGGCGAGGCCATCGGTCAGAAACAGGATTACGGTGGAGCGTTCGGGATCGGCGATCTGCATAGCGGTAGTAAGCGCCAGATTGATGTCGGTGCCACCTTCGGCTTCCAAACCACTGACCCAGTCTTTGGCGGCGCGTGCCTCGGAAACAGGCTGGAGATCGTTGGCATAGATGCGGTAGCCCGTGCTGAACAGAATGACGTTAAAACGGTCACGCTCGTTGAGATTATCCAGGACAAATTTAGCCGCATCACGCGCCTGTTCCCACTTGGGACCGTACATTGAACCGGACTGGTCGAGCACGATGATCACATCTTTGGGAATGACGCGATCCTGATCCACGTGGACGGGTGGGGTGATCATCAGCGTGAAAAAGCCGTCTTCGTTGGCGCTCTCGCGATAGGTTAGCAGATTAGCGCTAATCTCGTCGCTTGCCAGGCCATAAAACAGGCTGAAATCGGTCAGTTCGCGCATATAGCTGGATTCGTAGCCGACGCGAAATTCGTGATCGCTCTCGCGGACAATGGCAATCTGATGGGTGGGTGAATAGATGGTGCTGATTGGCTCATCCGATACCACATGGACGCTGAGGCTGGTGTTTTCTACCGCGCGTTTGGTGAACTGATCGGTGCGCAGGGAATAATCGTACTGCACAAGGCCGTTTTCGGCGGGCAGCAGTTGGCCGTATTCGATCTCGATCTTGACTTCGCTGTTGGGCTGGATGGGGAAGACACTGGCCTGGATCGCGCCCGCGCCGACATATTCGAGCAGGGCAGGATCACGCATCTGGCGCACGATTTGATCGTAAATTTCGCGGGCTTGCTCGGCGTCGAGAATTTTCGCTTCAATGGGTACGCCGTTAACCCACATGATGAGATCGGATACGGCAGCGCCAACCGGCAAGGGGAACACATAAGTACCTTCGGCTATGGTCGAACTGTCGTTATAAAAAACCTGCTCGATATGAGTGGTGGCGATCTGATTATCGATTTCAACCGTGACACGATGGGAACGAATCACGACGCCGGAAGTTTGGAAAAAGGTGCTGGCTTCGCTGGGGCTGACTCCAAAAGTGACCGTCAGCAGGATGATCAACAAAAACAGAGTCCCAATGCGTCTCATTTTCATACTCTCCAAAAGACTTGAGGGGTTCAGTTGTCTCTAAGACGCTGGCCCGAAGCGAAAGGTTCCCGATATGCTTTTTTCGGCGTGTTGGGGCATACTTACCAGCACGAAAAGCGCACGAGACGGACAAAAGACGATGGTTGATCGCAAATTACACGTTGAAATCAATGCCGATGACATGATGGAGATGATCCGTCATCTGAGCGTGGAGATCGGCCCGCGCCACCCCACCAGCCGGGCCGAACGCGAGGCGTCTGAGTATGTGTACCAGATGATCGCAAAGATCAAGGGCGAACAATGGGAACTGTTCGATCAGCCGTTCCGCAGTGTGGACGGCTTCCGCTACCGGACGGCTCCGCTGGCCCTGTTGGCTGGGCTGGTTCAACTTTTTGGACTGCGCAAGGACCGTCAGAGCCAATTTGTGAGCGGTGTTGTGTCGGTGGGACTGAGCATCATGCTGCGGGATGCGTTCCTGGGGCGATCTTCAGTGTGGGAAGCGTGGATGCCGCGCGGCGAGTCGCAGAATGTGATTGTACGCATTCCGCCGCGCCACAAGGTCACGCGCCGAGTGGTGTATATCGCGCATGTCGATTCGGGCGTGAGCCGGATCACGACCCACCCGCGTATCGTGCGGGAACTGCCGCGCACGTATGGCATTCTGACAGTGTTCGCCTTGGTAGGCGGCGTGCTCACCGCACTGTCCGGCAAAAATCAGCGCTGGCGCACCATTCGATCCTTGATTGGCGGCGGGGAACTGGTCAGTTCGGCGCTGTCGGTGGTGGACGAGATGGGGCCAAATATCGCCGGGGCAAACGGGAATGCGTCAGGTGTAGCCGTCCTGCTGGAATTGGCAGATACACTGCGGCAGCGGGCGCTGGATAACACTGAAGTCGTGCTGGTCTTTACCGGCGCGGAAACAGCGGTTTCGACAGGGGCCGAAGCGCTAGTGACCGAGTATGGTCAGGCGTGGGAGGATGCATTGTGGGTCGTGGTAAGCAACGTGGGACAAGGCGAATTATGTTGGGTCACACGGCATGGAATCAGTCCCTATGCCCACTATCATCCTCATCCAGATGCGGTGCGGGTGATGGAGCGTGTCGCGGATGCGCGGCCTGATCTGGGATTGATGGGCAAAGAGATGCTGACGGTGGATGAGGCTGCCCTGCTGTGGGACCATGATCTGCGAGCGGTGACGTTGATGGGTTATGATCGTGTCACCGGGATGATCCCAAACTGGCGGCAAAACAGTGACACCATTCACGAGATCAATCCGGCAACCGTCGAACGGGCCGCCCATACCGTGTGGACAACCGCCCGCGTGGTCGATCAGGCTGACGATTGGCCGCTGTTACCCTAACATGGATAGCAGGGCGATCTAAGACTTGCTAAACTCTACCCGGTTCGGTTATTATTAACCAATCGCACATTTGTTCAACCGATTTAAAGGGATTGGCCCATGAGCGACGAACACAAACCGGAATGGTTGGACGAGTTCGAAGATCTCGCCAATGATCAGTTGGATGATGGGTCTGCCTGTGAGCAGGTTCATCCGATTGTAGCCACCTGGTATGAAGAAGTAATGTCAGGCGATCCGCCTGAATCGCGGGATTCGGTCTGGCAGGCGCTGCGCTGCCTGACGACTGAAGTGCTGGGCGATATGCCGCCTGAGTTAGCCGATATGCTGGAAGGTAAAGAATTAGACGAAGAACTGTCCGATTGGATTACGGAAGTGCTGCTTGTGGGGCGGGCTTTTCAAATCGCGCTGGATAAAGGGCGGCTGGACGATCTGTAAATCGCCGCATAACGTTCAAAATAAAAAACCTCTTGCAAGACAACCTGCAAGAGGTTTTTTTGTCAGGCGGGTGTCGTCTGTTTAGCGGCGCGTGCCCCGCGCTCGACTACCGCATAAATCAGCAGCAGCAGCGCGGTAACACCAATCAACCCGATGCCGGTGCCAAACAGCGCCAGGAAATGCAGGCCGACGATCAAACCCGCGATAATAAACGGCAGAACGCTGCTCAGACTGGAGCAGGCCAGATAGTGGAAGATTTCGGCAGGCAGCCCACCGAGAATAGGTTCCGCTTTTTTGGACGAACGGGCGATTTTGATGCCCAAGAGTAAGCCGAGTGCGATACCGATCAGGAGTGCAATGAACCAGTCAGCCATCTGTCATCCTCCTAGAATAAGGTATAGATTAGCGGACCACCGCCACTCGCTGACCCAAAGAGGATCAGCGCCCCAAAGATGATTAAGGCAATGATCATCGGGATCAGCCACCACATTTTGGCTGCCCACAGGAAAGCAAACAGTTCGCCCAGAATACCCAGACGGGTCTTCAAACCACTAAATCGGCCCGGACGGTAAGGGGTAGATTGATTCGCCATATGTTATCTCGTCTCTTTGCCGACCAAAAAGCGTTCGATCATCAGCCAGTCGATGCCGCTGTTGCTGAAGGTCCACCACGCATTGGCCGGTGAGCTTACGATAGGTTCGCCGCGTAAATTGAACGAGGTATTCATCAGAATAGGAACACCTGTGGCCTCACCAAAGCGGCGGACGAGTTCATAATAACGCGGGTTGGTTCCATGATCAATAGTCTGCAAGCGTCCGGTGCCGCCTTCGTGGGTGGTCGCTTTGGCCGCGTCGAGCTTATCGGATTTGACGGGGCTGACCATGAGCATAAAACTCGCCGGCGCACTCTGTTCGACATTCGGGAAGTCGAAATATTCTGCGGCGCGTTCGGCAGGCACTACTGGGGCAAACGGGCGGAAGGGTTCGCGGAACTTGATCTTCGTGTTCACGATGTCCTTCATCTCGGCGCGGCGCGGATCGGCCAGAATGCTGCGGTTGCCCAGCGCACGCGGACCCCATTCGAAGCGGCCCTGGAACAGGCCGATCACTTTCTGGTCGATAATTTCATCCACCACGCGATCAATCAACTTGTCGTCGTCTTCAAAATACTGGTAGGGTATACCCTGGCTGTCGAGGAAGGCACGGATCTGATCGTCGGTGTAATCTTCGCCGTAGTAGGTATTGGTCATGATGTACTTACGGGGTTGGTTCAGCACGATATGGTAGGCCCACAGCGCCGCACCCAACGCCCCGCCATCATCACCCGCTGCTGGCTGAATCCAGACTTCCTCGAACGGCGTTTGTTCGAGCACCTTGAAGTTCGCCACACTGTTGAGCGCGACCCCGCCCGCCATTACCAGCTTTTTGGATTTGGTTTTTTCGTAGAGCGCATTCGCCATTGCCACAATCGCTTCTTCAGTCACGCATTGGACGCTGGCGGCGATGTCGGCGTAATACTGGTTGCGCTCAACCGCTTCTTTTTCTCCGGCGCGGTGGGGGGCGCTGCGCGCAGTGAAGAAATCACTGTTATGAACGCGCGGCTGACCAAACAGATCGGTGAATTTGCTGTTAAAGCTGCGGTGGGCGGAATAGTGGTAGGCGAAATACTCCATGTTCAGGTCGAAACTGCCATCCTGATTGATGTTGATCAGCTTTTTGACCTTATCCATAAAGCGGGGTTCGCCGTAGGGCGACATGCCCATCACTTTGTATTCGCCTTCGTTGACCTCAAAACCGAGAAAAGCGGTGAAGGCTGAATAAAACAACCCGATCGAATGCGGGAAACGCTGTTCCCAGAACAGATCGATCTGGTTGCTGCCCTGGCCGTTCCAGTTGGCGCGGGCCTGGCCCATCGTGGTGGTTGTCCATTCGCCGACGCCATCGACGGTGAGCACGGCGGCTTCATCGTAGGGCGAAGCAAAAAAGGCGCTGGCGGCGTGCGACATATGATGATCGCAGAATAGAATTTTTTCCGCCGGAACGCCTAACTGGGTTTGGAGCAGGCTTTTGATCCAGAACTTTTCGGTGATGTAGGCGGTTACGGCTTCGCGCCAGAAATCCCAGGAGCGGGGGAAGGTGCCGAGGGCCGTTTGCAGGATGCGCCCGATTTTCACCATCGGTTTTTCATAAAAAACCACATAATCCAGGTCTGGTCCCTGGATTCCGGCACGCTTGAGGCAAAAATCAATTGCCATCGACGGAAACCCGCTGTCGTGCTTTTTGCGCGATAACCGTTCTTCCATCGAGGCCGCGACGAGTTCGCCATCGCGCAGCAGCGCCGCCGCCGAGTCGTGATAAAAACAAGAGATGCCAAGAATATCCATTAGAACTGCCTCCGTGCGTCATCGAGGTTGGTGCCAACAGCGGGGCGTTCCAACCATGTGCCAGGATGGTTGCGAAGCTGAAGTGGATCGCTGAATAAACGCACAGCCAGCGCGAATGGAACAAAAATTGTGAAATAGAAAATAACGGCAAACAGCCGTCCATAGAAGTCGCCGGTCATTTCCCCAATGGTTTTCCAGCGCTTCCAGGCGAGAGAAACGAGTTCTGACAAAGTGGTATCCTCTCAAACTCTGGCACTGAACCGAGTGCCGTGAACATTATACAAATCGCAGGTTCAGAGTCAATAGCGTCAGGCATTGGAGACGCGGGCAGATTTCCGAATCTGCCCGCTTTTGGGATGTCTATTCAGCGGCTTCGGTTGCAGCCGCCGTTGCTTCAGCCGTAGGCTCAGTGGTCGCTTCTGCGGGAGCGGGTTCGGCGGTAACTTCAGCCGTCGCGTCGGGCGTCACCACCGGGACAAACGCAGGTGGTGTGCGCGTGGCTTCGGGCAGAATAATAAAACCGTCGAGCATCGCACGGCGGGCATCAGTGAGTATCGTTCGCTGAACTTCATCTTCCAGCCCGGTGAAACTTTCGGCATCCAGCAGATTCACATCGGGGAGGCTAAGCTGCATGTTCGCTGCGATCAGACGGGAGTCCGGGCCATTGAGCAGTGCGACCAAGCCGCTCTGGATGTCATTTGACGCCGCGCGGAAGGTGTAAGCTACGGCATAACCTTCGCCCATTTCGTGCTGAATACGTGCGGTGCCCAGAATCGACTCCGCGCTCAAATTATCTGTCACCCATTGGCTGGCTGTTTCGTCGGAATCAACCGTGAAATCCTCGGCGGATTGGATCAAAACCGACATTTCCAGATCGGGAATATCGATGTTAAAGCGTACCCGTTCGCCTGCGCCGCCCGAAACCTGCGTCCACTCGCCGGGATGCTTGATCGCATAGCCCCAACGCGAGTCGGAAAAAGTGGGCCAGAACTGCGGGAGCTTCTGCAAATCGGAATAACCAAAGAAGCTGGAGATCACCAGATTTTGCAGCAAATCGAGCAGCCCCGGATCATTCGCCGGGACCACAATTCGTGTGCTGTAGAGCCACGTTCCTTCGAGCCGAGAGATGTCGCGCCCGACATAATCTGCGCTCTTAGACACCAGATCAAAATCGGTGATGACAGAATTTTCGGTGATCTGGCGGTTGGTTTCAGTAAAACGCTCGTAACCCGTTGCATTACCCTGATCATCAAGCTGACCGAGCCATGCCCCCTTAAAATAAGTTTCGGTGAGATAATTCTGGCTGAAGGAGTCCAGCGAGGCGTACTCGACACCGGGCACCACGTAGTTGTGGATCACCACCTGGCGCGGTATGCTCTGGAAAATAACGCCGGGAGCATTGGTATTCGGACCGCTCTGGTTTTCATTGGGGACTTGCCAATCTGACCCGGCAGGCCGGAACGCCTGAAAGTAACCGCTGGTGTGAACATAGGGGGCCAGCCCACCAAACTGCGGATCGGGATCGGGCGTTGGCAGCACGACTTTGGTCGAAGCCGGAGCCAGCGTTGATTCCGTGTTCGACTGTGACGACGGTTCGGTATTGTTGTCGTCGTTCCCGATGTCGGTTACAACCAGGCTGAACACAAACGTGAAAATGACCATAAAACCAATAACAACGCTCAGAACCTGAGCATTACGGCGGGTCCGGTTTTTTTGACGAGACGCCATGGCGTTACGTGCTCCTAATGGTTACGAATTGCGCGGAACAACTATACCGCGAGTAGAGGACGAGTCAATGTTACCTGATGAGAACCCCACTCCTCAAGGGTCAGAAATCGAACCGATCAACCCGCAGGATGCCGCCATAATTTTAAAACAAGCCTTAGAACCCTACCTGGCGGATGGGTGGCGGGTGTTAGATCAAAGCGCGTATTATGCGCGGGTGACACGCGGCACGCGTAATCTTGACATCCTGGTTGATCTGCTGGGACAGGTCGAAAAGCGAGAATCCGAACTAACTCCCCTGCAAGACAGCGGGCGGTTGGCGGCATGGATGCTGCTGCTGGCAACGCTGTTAGTGGTAATGGCGCTTGCGACAGCCTTAGGTATTATATAGGTTGTGTGTAACGTTTTTTATCTATTAGCGGTATAACTATTTTCAAAGTTCCGAGATCCCTAGTTTTCAGGTGAGGACGTACTTTGACTAACCCGCGGACTTCGAATGGATATGACACCGACAGCTTGATCTACCGCAACCAGCTTCTGACCGAAGAAATTCGGCGGCGGGTGGATCAATTGGGGGCTATCAACACCGTTGCTGCGACGGTAAGCCAATCGCTCAACCTTGAAATCACACTTCAAACGGCATTAGATGCAGTACTGAATGTGATCAGGGTCCAGGCTGCCGGAATCAGTCTGGTGGACGAGGCTTCCGGGGAACTGGTGCTGCGGGCGCAACGCGGCTGGAAAAAAGACTTTGTGACACAGCCCATGCGAATTCCGTTGGGTGAAGGGCTTTCGGGTACGGTGATACATACCGACGAAGTGGTTGTCACCGGCGATCTCACAGGTGATCCTCGGTTGGCGGTTGCGGAATTCGCTGAAGAGCGCATTCAGGCGATGGTCATGGTGCCGATGCATGCACGCGGGCGGGTTGTAGGCATCCTGAGCGTGATGAACTATGAGCAGTACACCTTTGCGGATGAAGAGATCACCGTGCTGCGCGCCATTGCGGATCAGGTCGGCGTGGCGCTGGATAATGCGCGGTTATATGAAAATACGAAAGAACAGGCCAGTCGATTGGATGCCGTGCTGCACTCGTCAGGCGATGCCATTATTGCGACTGATAGTCATGGCAGCATCAATCTGATCAACTCGACGGCTGAAACGCTGTTTGATCTGCACGTGAATGAACTGGTTGGGATGCCTTTACGGGAAGCACCCCTGCATCCCCGACTGCGCGAAGGATTGCGCCGCGCCATGCAGGATCAGGAGCATGGAAATACGGCCTTTGATGTCCGGCTGGAAGATGGACGGGCACTCTCAGCGATTGTTTCGCCCGTCTATTCACACCAATCCCCCGAAAGTGCCAAAGAAGCCGAGGGTTGGGTAATGGTCGTGCAGGATGTCACCCATCTGCGCGAAGCCGAGATGATGCGAATGAATTTCCTGCATGCAGCGGCGCACGATCTGCGAAATCCGCTGGGCGCGATTATGGGATCGTTGGTGATGCTGGATAGCGACAGGGCGGAGTTATCGGAACTGCACCGGGAACTGATCAACATTGCCATGACAAGCGTCAACCGGATGCAGGATTTGATCGATAACCTGCTGAATTTGGAACAGGTCGAAAGTGGCCTCGGCCTGGAGCTTAAGCCACAGGATGTGCATGAACTGATTGAACGCTGCATGGTAGACATCCAGCCCTTCCTGCGCCAGAAGGAACAGAAATTTCAGCTCGAAGTGCCGGAACAAATGCCCCAGGTGATGGGCGATATGCATTGGTTGTACCGGGCGATGATGAATTTGTTGGGGAATGCCAATAAATATACGCCGACGGGTGGCGCGATCACCCTGCGGGCCTACCAGGAAAACGGGGAATTGTTTCTAGAAGTTCAGGATAATGGGCGAGGAGTCCCCCCCGATGTTCAGCACCGGCTATTTGAACGGTTCTTCCGGGTTGCCTCGAAAGAACGCGATGAAATACGCGGGTCTGGACTCGGTCTGGCGATTGTGAAGTCGGTGGCCGAACAGCACAATGGCCGCGTCTATGTCCAGAGCCGCGAAGGGGCTGGCAGCATTTTTGGACTGGTGCTGCCGCTGGTTTAATCTTCCGGTTTGTCTTCCAGGAAACGTTCGAGATGCTTGAGCAGTTGATCGGGCGTAATCGGTTTCGTCAGATAACTATCAATTCCGGCTTCCGCGCCCGCCGCCATGAAAAAACTGCGGGCATAAGCTGTCAGTAAGATAATCGGTGCCCGCTGCCAGCCCTGTTCATCTTCGATACTGCGAATCCGGCGCGCCACATCAAACCCACTCATCCCCGGCATTGCCACATCCAACACGACGAGATCGGGCCTGGAGGATTGGTAATGGCTAATGCCTCCTGGGCCATCATAAGCGAGAATCGTCGTGTGTCCCTGGCGTTCAAGATAGATCGAGGACAACCTGCACAACATGACGTCGTCATCGACAATTAATATTTGCTTGCTCATCGCTTCTTACCCCAGTTGTTCCGCCTTAAATTTAAGGGTATCAGAGTCTGCTATCTTCCACAACCATTAGTCGGCAAAACAGGGTCAGGTGGTTCTAACGGATACAATGGCGGAGGTGTTCCGTCAGGTTCACAAAGGCTGGCTCATGAAGTAGTTCCAGCGAGCGGGGGCGCGGCAGTGGAATCGGCACATCGTCCACCAACTGGCCGGGGCGCGAACTCATCACCAGGACGCGATCCGACAGCAGCACCGCTTCGGGAATGCTGTGCGTGACCATCAGCACGGTTTTACGGTGCCTAGCCCAAATCCGCAGCAATTCTTCTCCCATCTGTTCGCGGGTGAGGGCATCCAATGCGCCGAAGGGTTCATCCAGCAGCAGCACTTCAGGATCATGAATCAGGGCGCGGCCAATCGCCACACGCTGAGCCATCCCACCAGAAAGTTCGGATGGATAAGCCCCGGCGAATCCATCCAGTCCGACAAGTTCCAGCATCGCCAGGGCGCGGGCCTCCCGTTCAGGGGGGGGAACATGCGCCAATTCGAGTGGAAGCACGAGATTAGCATACACCGTGCGCCAGGGCATCAGGTTCGCTTTCTGGAAGACGATCCCAATGCGCCGCTGAGCATGTGTGATCAGTTGCCCATCGATCAACGCCTGGCCCTGGGTAGGCTTGCGCAGCCCACCCAGAATCCGAAGCAGGGTACTTTTGCCGCAGCCGCTCGGCCCGACAAGGCAGACAAACGACTCGCGCGCCAGCCGCAGCGTGACATCCTTCAGCGCCTGAACATCGCCGCTTGGCCCACGATAGACATAGCTGATTTGTTCAGCCGCGAGCATAATTTCATCTGACATATCAGGGCAAAAAGTCCATACGGTAACAGGTGCTCAGATCAGCGAGCGGTTCGGCCATCAGTCCAGCATCGATCAGCGCGGTTTGCGTAGTTTCCCAGCGCTCCGGTGTTGTGCGGCCCAGGTCATCCGAACGCCAGAGTTCGAGCGAATTTTGCAGTACCTGGCGCTGGGTATCGTACTGATCTTCCGGCAGATCGGGGACGTATTCGGGCACGGTGAGTTTAAAAGCAGCATCGGGATCAGCCAGTGTATCTGTTAATCCGCGCTGGATAGCCCGGACCATTCCGCGCACAAGATCGGGATTCTTGCGGATCGTTTCTTCATTCGTAACCAGGCCGTTCGACACAAGCGTGATATAGTCGGAAACTTTGATCACATTCACCGGGAAACAATCCTGCTCAATGGTCAGCGGTTCGTTGGCGATATAGATCACGGCAGCATCGACCGACTGCTGACAGACCATATCGGGGGCGGTAAACCCAATCGAACGAACTTCCTGTAAATCGTCTTCGCTTATCCCCGCCGCGCTCAATAAGGCGCGAAAACCCATATAACTGGCCCCGAACGGGCCAGGAATGCCCACCACACGCCCTTCAAGATCGGCGGGGTCGGTCAGGTTCAGGTCTTGGGGCGAAACGATCCCCACCGGGAAGTTATGATACCACTCGAAAACATAGACCAGCGGCAAGCCTTGTGAACGGGCCAGGATAATCTGTTCACCGCTGATCAGGCCAAATTGCAGGTCATTACTGCCCAGGCGGGCCACACCGTCCGCCTCATTGAAACTGTTCTCAAGCTGAAGATTGATCCCTTCTTCAGCAAAATAGCCCCGCTCCATCGCCACATATACGGGCGAAAATTGCACGCTGGGAATATAGCTCATAAACAGCGTGACCGTGGTCGAAGACTTGGATGACTTTACTTCGCCCTTATCATCACGCGCTGTCAGCGCATAAGCCGCGCCAGCCAGCACGGCAAGGATCAGCAGAATAGCGGCAAGCTGGATCTGACGGGGTGTACGAGATTGCATAAATTATTCCTCCAGGGTGCGAGATTATTCGATGTCCTGCTGTTCGATGAACTGCCAGTGCAGCAAGATGCGCCCTAACCACGCCGCCAAACCATAGAGCAGCAGGGCCAGCAGAGTCAGCGTAAAAACAGCGGCGATCACCAGCGGAGTGTCGAAGATGCCGCGTCCGAAGTTGATCAGATACCCTAATCCCTCGCGAGCGCTGACAAATTCGCCTACCACTGCGCCAATTACAGCGAGTGTCGCGCTGACCTTCAGCCCGCCGATCAAAAACGGCAGCGCGGCAGGCAGTTCGAGCTGCCAGAACATCTGCCAGCGGGTGGCTTCCAATGAGCGCATCAGGTCGTTCAACTCAGACGGAATGTTGCGAATGCCGATAATGGTATTGATCAGCGTGGGGAAAAAAACCAGCAGCGCGCAAATGATCACCTTGCTCACCATACCCGAACCGAACCAGATGATCAACAGTGGGGCGATGGCGACAATCGGCACGGCTTGCAGCGCGACGAGATAGGGTGTCAGCGTATAGGCGATGGTACGGTTTTTGGCGATCAGATAACCACAGCCAAATGCTGCGAACAAGCCGATGAACAGCCCGGTGATCACCTCACGCAGGGTGACGGCGGTGTGACGCAGCAGCGATCCATCCGATGCGATCTCCCACCAGCGATCCATCACGCGCCCTGGCGATGGGACGATAAACGACGCGTAATGTCCGGATTCTGCCACCAGATACCAGATCAGCAGCATGAACAGGCCAAAGCCCGGTGCCAGTAACACATAGGGTGTGCGCCAACCCGGACTGGATGGCAACTGACGGCTTGATTGATCCATACGGCTTTAAGCGTCCTCGCCGGGCGGCAGTTCGCCGCTGTGATCGTCGTCCTGGTCGAGCAGCGCCATCGCTTCGGTATAATACGCTTCGGGCACCGCCACGTCCACGCCGCCTAGCCCAAACATGACAGGGATCGCGGAGCCTACCGCTTCGCGCAGCAGCAGCACCGGAATACCGGATATGCGCAGCAGGCCTGCGGTGATCTCCGCATTCGTGATGTCGGACGCACGGTCTACCACATACCAGGTATTGCCGTTCAGGTTGTGTCTGATAATCGCGTTTTCATCCATGCGGCAGATCATACAGGGTAGCGACGCGGCGGGCAATGGTATTGGACGAAATTGGTTCTATTTCCTACAATACAACAAAGAAGAGGTCACGATGAAACCACCCATTATTCCCCTGGAAAAAATCACAGCACTGCCCTTCCTCTACCGGCTGACTATTCCGCCGGAATACGAGGATGAAAACGGACATATGAACACGCGCTGGTATCTGGCCGTTTATGATGATGCCGGGTATCCTCTGGTCGCCAGCCTGGGACTCACACCGGAATTTCACCAGACGCACGGTACCGGCGGCTACGATCTGGAGCACCATATTCACTATCTCAAGGAAGTGCATATCGGGGATACCGTCGCGGTGTATGCGCGCTTAGTCGGGCGCTCGGCTAAACGGATTCATTATCTGATGTTCCTGGTCAACGAGACGCGCGGCACACTGGCATCGATCTTCGAGTGTGTTAATTCGTTCGCCGATCTGACCATCCGCCGCACCGCCCCCTATCCCGATGAAATCAGTCAGAAAATTGATGCGCTGCTGGTGCAGCATTCCACGCTGGATTGGGAGCCGCCTGTATCCGGCGTGATGGGGGCATAAAAAAGGGCGGAACTTCTGCGCCGCCCCAACGTGCTACCTGAATAACCAACGCGTGGTATTGTCAGGAAAACGCGTCCAACCGAGCACCACCTGCGGCTGGACCTTCCAGATGGGAAGCCCGTGTTCCATCTCATACTTCGCCAGATATGCCTGATCGATCTGGCGTGCCAGCGCAGGATCGATGTTTTCAGCAGTAAGTTTGGTTACGGTGCCATCGATGATCACCACCTCATCGCCGCTTTCGAGATGCACTGACACCGCCGGATTCTGTTCGAGATTCAGCGCCCACCGGGTTTTCCCGCCGCCAAAATAGAGCGTACCTTCGTGATAGATGCCCCACACCGGGACCGCGTGCGGACGACCATCGGGGCGGGTCGTGGCGATCCAGTAATTCCGCGAAGCCGCTAACTTTTCCGTGACATAACGCCAGGGCAGCAGCCCTTCCTGACTTTCAGGAATGCCATACGATGAATCGGGAATATAGGGACGGCTGGATTGGGGTTCCATAGTACTCCTATTTAACTGCTCGACAATATGATTCTATAGCTGATCGCCTGACATGCCATGTCAGAAATTTTGGTCAGCGCAAAACAAAGAAACGATCTACAATCGGCCCCATGCGAACATTCCGACTCTTCCTCATTCTGCTCAGTTTACTCGCGGGACTTGCGCCACCCTGCTTACCTGCTGCTGCTCAATCCGATGATCGCCCGCCGCCCCATCTGGGGTATGGCATTCATATTGCCCCGAATACGGGGGTTGATCTGGCGCTGGTCGATCAACTCCATATGGATTGGGTGAAGCTCTATGAAATCGGTCAGGTGGGGCCGTATCCAGGTAAACGTGTCCTGTTTCGGATGGATTTACCCTGGCCGGATAACTGGGACTCGTTTCGTAACAGCGTTCGAGAGCGAGCGGCGCAGCTTGCCTCACTGGGCGTCGATGCGATTGAAGTCCACAATGAACCGAATCTGGCCTTTGAATGGCCGCATGGCCCCAACGCCTGGGAATTTACCCAAATGCTGCGGGTCGCCTATACCCAGATCAAAGCGGTTGATCCCAATATTATCGTCGTGTCTGGCGGACTGGCTCCCACCATCACCACCGCCGACAGGCGCGCGATCAGTGACATCGAGTTTGCGCGCGAAATGTTGGATAACGGGGCCGCTCAATGGTTTGACGCTTTTGGCTACCATCCCTATGGTTATAATGCGGCCCCCGAAGATGAGCCAGGCGAGGGGATATTGAACTTCCGCCGTGTGGAATTAATCCGCAAGCTGTTCGAGGAACGCGGCATTTATGATAAGCAGATCTGGCTGACCGAATTTGGCTGGCTGCGCGATCCCGCCGAAGATGGAATCGGATGTTCGGACAGTGATCCGAATTTCAGCGGGTTTGCGTGGTTGCGGGTATCCGGCCAGACGCAGGCCGATTACACTGTGCGGGCTTTCGACTGGGCAGACCGCAACTGGCCCTGGGCTGGCCCCATGTTCCTGTGGAATCTCAACTGGTCGCTCTATCCTCCTGAAAATACCCCCCTATGCAGCCATATGCGGTGGTTTAGTGTGCTGCGCTCCGATGGCACCACGCTGCCGGTCTTTGATCGGGTGGCGAATATGACCCGCCGCTATAGTGATTATTTGCCTCAAATGACGCTTTATGCCGAAGATATGACAACCGAAGTCAGCGCTTATTGCCCTGGTTCCGTGTTGTTAGGCGAATTCCAGGTATTAAACGCCGGTTATCCGGGACGATTTACCGCCACTGCCCAGGCCGCCGTGCCCCCTGGCGGGCCGTTGGTCGAGATCATGCCGCCGACGATCACCAGCGGCGACACCGTACAAGTCTATGTGAATACCGCCGATCTTGAATATGGCATGTACACCATCTACATCAACGTTACTGCGACGATCAACGATGAACTGGTGGGGCAGGTGATGCAAGGCTATCTGGTGATCACCGATGTACAGGGCGGGTGCTAACTGGCCCGGAATAAGCTATGCTAAAGCAGACGTGAGCAAGCACAAGGAAGGTTAAAAATGAACCTTGAAGTGGACATCATCCAAATTGAGAAGCAGGAAAATACGAATTTTATTCTCGGTCAGAGCCATTTTATCAAAACCGTCGAAGACATCCACGAAGCGCTGGTAAACGCCGTGCCGGGGATCAAGTTTGGGCTGGCATTTTGCGAAGCCTCCAGCGACCAGTTGATTCGCTGGACAGGTACAGATCGTGAAATGGAAGCGTATGCGATCAAAAATGCTATGATGATCGGCGCAGGCCACAGTTTCATACTCTTTCTTGGCGAAGGCTTCTACCCCCTCAATGTTCTGAAAGCGATCCAGAACGTGCCCGAAGTCGTCCACATTTTCTGTGCCACCGCCAACCCCACCCAGGTGATTATCGCCAAGAGCGAGCAGGGAAATGGCATTCTTGGTGTTATTGATGGAGGGTCGCCCAAAGGGGTGGAGGACGAAGAAGGTATTCAATGGCGCAAGGATTTGCTGCGGAAATTCGGGTATAAGTTTTAAGTCAGGAGCCAACACGTGCCATACAAAACCGACGTTTTTAACCAGTACATCGAACAGAATCGTGAACGCTTCCTGAACGAATTCGGGCAGTTTATCGGGCAGGTAAGCGTGGCTGCGGATGGCCGGGGCGTCACGCAGATGGCGGAACTGGTGGCGGTGCGGCTCAAAAAGCTGGGCGCATCTGTCACCGTCTATAAAACACCGGGGTCGCCGCTGGTGTATGGCGAAATTGGCCCAAAAGATGCGCCGCGTACCCTGCTGATCTACAACCATTACGATGTCCAACCCGAAGATCCGCTGGAATTGTGGGAAACCCCGCCTTATGAAATGGTGATCAAGGATGGGCAGATTTTTGGACGCGGTACGTCCGATGATAAGGGTGAGCTGCTTTCGCGTATCCAGGCTATCGAAACCTGGATGGCAACTCAGGGTGATCTGCCTATTCGCATCAAGTGGGTGGTTGAGGGCGAAGAAGAAAGCGGCAGTAGTCATCTGGAAGAATGGGTTCGCGCACACCGGGACATGCTGATCGAAGCCGATGGGGTGTTATGGGAAGGCGGCGGTTATGACGAAGCTGGCAGGCCGATGTTTGGCCTCGGCTGTAAAGGTATCGCTTACTTCGAACTCCGGTTGAAAGGCCCCAGCCACGACCTGCATTCTTCGGTTGCGCCGATGGTCGTTAACCCGGCATGGCGTTTGGTGTGGGCACTCAGCACGCTGAAAGACCAGAACGATAACATTACGCTCGATGGTTATATGGATCACGTCGCGCCGCTCACCGAAGAAGATTGGGCACGAATTGATGCAGTTCCGATGGAATTTGATGCCATGCGTGAGCGGTGGGGCGTCCGCGAATGGCTGAAGGGCTTGAATGATTCGGATGCGCGCCGCCGCTATATTGCTGAACCGACCATTACCATTTGCGGGATCAATTCGGGGTATACCGGAGACGGCTCCAAAACCGTGCTTCCGGCTGAAGCAATGGCAAAACTTGATTTCCGACTGGTACCCAATCTTACACCACAAATCGCCCAGGATTTGCTGCGCCAGCATTTAGATCGGCGGGGGTTTACGGATATTGAGATCATCTGGCACGGGGGTGAAGGTCCGGCAGCATCTCCCGTCAATAGTCTAGTCGAACGCGCCTCGCGTGAAGCCAGCCGGGAAACATGGGGCAAGGAGCCGATCATGTATCCCTGGTTCCCTGGCAGCGGACCGATGTATTCGATGAGTGTGCTGCTCAACCACAGGCCTGTTATTTTCGCGGGAACAACCTGGCATCCGAATGCCAAAGCCCATTCGCCGAACGAGAACATTTACGTCAAGGATTACTTCGATTCGATGCGTTTCACGGCATCGTTTATCGAACGTTTTGCCGCGCTTGAAGCATAAGCGTTACACTCTACCTGATACAATGCATAAGGAGATTTCTCATGGCTAAACAATATCCGTCACAGCCACCAATGCAGATCGATCCCAATAAGAAATACACGGCGACCTTCAAAACCGAAAAAGGCGATATTCGGGTTGATCTGTTTGCGAAAGAAGCCCCTATCACCGTCAATAACTTTGTGTTTCTCGCTCGCGAAGGTTTTTATGACAACACGACATTCCACCGCGTAATCAATGGTTTTATGGCCCAGGGGGGTGATCCCACTGGTACCGGGCGCGGTGGCCCTGGTTATAAGTTCAATGACGAAGCGGGTGCGCTGGCGCTCAAACACGACAGTGCGGGTGTCCTGAGCATGGCAAACGCCGGAGCAAATACGAATGGCAGCCAGTTCTTCATCACACATGGGCCAACGCCACATCTCAACGGCAAACATGGGGTGTTCGGCAAGGTGAAAGATAAGGAAAGCCTGGATGTATTGATGAAAATCCGCCAGCGCGATCCGATGAGTGATCCGAATCCCGGCGACAAAATTCAGGCGATTGAGATCAGCGAGGCATAGGCTCGCATTGAGGGCGGGGGCCTCGGATCGCACCATTCGGGCCTTCCGCTGTCCGCTGATTTAACAGAATCCCCCGCGATTTAGCCTAAATAACTTAAGATTTAGGCTAAATCTTTCCCATATGTATCCCCATTAAGGCTGCTTGGCCGATTCGCACCGTTTGTGTCAACCAAGTCTGCTTGCTTTCCCTGTACAAATTAAGGATGCTGCTGGCAGCAGGTTGTATCAGGTTATCCTCACAGTGTCTTTTAGGAATTTTCTGAAGCAGGTCTTGCCAATCCAAGATTCCTGTGCTATCATATTTCGCACAATGAATTGTGCCTGTAGCTCAGTGGATTAGAGCGCTTGTCTACGGAACAAGAGGCCGTGGGTTCGAATCCCCCCAGGCACGCCTAACGGAACCGGAGTCGAACATGAACCAGCATCAGCGCTGGTTTTTGTTTTTTCTACCGCATCCTCGGCTGCCTGTTGGGTTCTGCGGGATAAATCATGCAGATACGCAAACGGGGACAGCAAATCAATCCTTATAATAGCTCCCTCAGCATTTACCACTATTCGTTCGATCACTTCGCGCAGCAGTTTTTTCTGCAACTTGCGATCCAACTGTTGATATAGTACACCAATTCTCGAAATGATGTGTAATGCTGCGTCTAAATTGTCAATATGATATTCCTGTTCACGTTCAAGAACTTCTAGGCTGTTGCGGAGTATTTGTCGCCTATCTTGCCACTCGCGCCATAGCCCATCCCACACTGCTTCCGTAATTTTGCCTGCCACAAACAGCCGGGCTGCTCTGGCTTCCTCCTCGTCTACAGCATGTAGGGCCGCTTCCACTTGTTGGCGTTCGCTCGGTTTTAGCATTCCTAGCTGCTGTGCGATTTCATCTGTATAGTGTTGGCGGATAGCTGGAATCAGCGCAGGGTCAACCTGAATGTGCATGATTGCTTCCGCAACACGCCCATCAATAGCCTGGCATTGGAAGTTGATGCTGCTGCTTGGAACACAATAATAAGAGGTGCCACCGCTTTTGCGCTTCGAATTCGGAGTCGAGCCGGTAAGTCGAATAAGTTTTGACTCTCCCGGTTTCTCTAAATACAGCAAGCTTGTTAGAAGATAGCTGTGTTTGCGCTGCGGATCAGGTTTGTTGTTCCGTTTTTGGAGAATTGCCAAGCCCTGCTCGAATTCCTCAGTACTTACTAATGCTTCCCAGTCTCCCTGTATTGTCTTGGGAAGAATCTCCGCCTCTTCACTCACGACCCATCCGGCATAAGTCCAGTTATGGAAAATCCTCGAAAGGGTGTTGACAGCATAGTGGCGTCTGCCTTTAGCATCTATCTCGACGAAAGGGCGTCCGCTGCGAAGTCGATAACCCTGTGCATGGAGAGCATCGCAAATCTCATCTAGGGTTAGCCTATCCGTGAGCAGAAGATCCCAGGCGTATCGCCAGATAACGGAACGTTCCGGGTCCACTTCGATCCAGCGGTCGTAACGCCCATAATTCAGCTTCTCACTGCCTTTGACACGCCTTTCAACATTGACGTAACCATCAGGGGCACGTCCAACATATCCACCCCGTCCCATTTTGGTGAACATTCCACCCCGTTGTGTCGGCTACTTACGTCGTCCGGCGTGATTTTTCGTCCGCACCAAGTATAATCCTCGCTTGAAATTACCGCACGATTCCTCTTTCCAATTTCATAAAAAGGATGATTACAATGAACTGGCGTCAACTCTGGAACGTGGGCAAGCAACTGGTAACCCTTGGTATTCAGCAAGTCGAAGCCCAGGTGAAACAATGGCTCAAACCAGCGCCAGATCGCCAGGTTACAGGAATTGTCACTGATTTGGTACGCAGCAAACCGGAGTTGATTGCCGAGAACGCCTTTTTGCGCCAGCAGGTGATTGTGCTCAAACGTCAACACAGCGGACGCTTACCAATCACACCGCACGATCGACGTGTGCTGGTGGGGTTGGCTAGCAGGCTGCGCGGATGGCAGGATGCTTTGCATCTCGTCAAGCCGGACACTGTGCTCAAGTGGCACCGGCAAGGCTTTCGGTTGTTCTGGCGCAGGAAGTCGCAGGGCCAACCCCGCAAGCCACGGATATCGCCGGAGACGATTGCCTTGATCAAAGAGATGGCAATTGAGAATCGGTTGTGGGGCTCACCGCGCATTCGGGATGAGTTGCTCAAGTTGGGTATCAAGGTCGCCAAACGCACGGTGCAGAAGTACATGCGCCAGGCGCGACGCGGTCTGCCGCCCAAACGCAAGAGTCAGACCTGGGCCACGTTTCTGGCCAACCATGCCCACGAGATCTGGGCCTGCGATTTCGTGCAGACCTATGACCTGTTCTTCCGCACAATCTATGCCTTCTTTATAGTCGAACTGGGGTCACGCCGCGTGGTTCACTTCGGTGTCACACGCTCACCGAGTGATGCCTGGGTAACCCAACAACTGCGCGAGGCCACGCCGTTTGGCGAAGGACCGCGTTTTCTCATCTGCGACAATGACGGCAAGTTTGGCGACCAGTTCGAAACCGTCGCCAAGGGCACGGGCATTAAGGCCACACCAAGTTTTAAAACCTCCTGAATTAGGGTAGATTCAGGGCCTAACAGGAGGCAGACCGATGATCGAAATGAATGAAGCGCTGAAAGCGACATACATCGAGACCGCCCAAACACTGAAGGGATCGGCGCGGCGCATGTTCATGGCGCGAATTGTCCAGGTGCTGGGACGAGGCGGACAGACCTGGGCGGAGTGGGAGTTGGGCTGGTGTCGAGACACAATCCGCAAGGGAGCACAGGAACTGGAAACCGGACCGCAAGCGGACAATTTCGCGGCACGTGGACGCCAGTCTGTAGCGGAACGCTTGCCCCGCTTGCGCGACGATATCCGCGACCTGCTGGAAGGACAGAGCCAGACCGACCCAACGTTTGCCAGCCAGCGGTTGTATACGCGGCTGAGTGCGCGCGAAGTGCGGGACCAACTCATCCAGCGCAAAGGGTACACCAACAAGGAGTTGCCCAGCCAGGAGACCATCCGGGTGCACATCAACACTTTGGGCTACGGGTTACGAGCGGTACGCAAGAGTCAGCCGAAAAAAAGCTAGCCGAGACGGATGCGATCTTCGCCGAACTGGCGCGGCAGCACGCCGAAGCCCAGGGGGACCCGACCGTATTGCGCCTCTCGATCGATAGCAAAGCGACGGTGGTTATCGGGCCATTTTCGCGTCGGGGACGGTCGCGGGTCCCGGTTCAAGCGGCGGACCACGACTTCAGACCCGATGCGACGCTGGTCCCCTTTGGCATTTTCCTGCCGGATTACGGCGAGACCTACCTGTACTTTGTTTCGTCGCGCGTCACCAGCGACTGCATCGTGGACTGCCTGCTGTTGTTCTGGATGACGGTGCGTCGGCGCTTTCCACGGGTGAAGACCCTGCTGATTAACCAGGACAACGGCCCGGAAAACCACACCCGTCGCACTCAGTTCATGCAGCGACTGGTCGAGTTCGTCGATACCTTTGGCCTGACCGTTCGCCTGGCGTGCTATCCGCCCTATCACAGCAAGTACAATCCCATCGAGCGCGTATGGGGCGGTTTAGAACAGCACTGGAATGGCAGCCTGTTGGATACCGTCCAGACCGTACTCAACTTCGCCCGCTCTCTGCGCTGGCGTGGGCAACACCCTTTGATTCATCTGCTCACCAAGACCTATCGTACTGGCGTGCGCCTCTCTCAAGCCGCCATGACCCAACTCGAACAGCGTCTGGAGCGCTTACCGGCTTTGCCCAAGTGGTTTGTTCGTATCGCACCCTTGTCGCCTTAGGAGGTTTATTTCCTTGCAATGGCCTAAAGTGATCCATACACCCGTCGAAGCACCCAAGGCCAATTCAATCTGCGAACGTTTCATTGGCAGCGTCAGGCGTGAGCTGCTGGATCACATCTTGATTCTGAGTGAGCGTCATTTGCGGCGCAAGGTCAAAGAATATGTCCAGTACTTCAATTATGTGCGTCCCCATCAAGGCCTAAACGGCCAGATTCCAATTCCATCCAGTCCGCCACCTCCGGTCGTTCCACCGCTGTCTCAACTCCGGCGCATTCCGATTCTGGGAGGTTTGCATCATGACTACCAATGGGCTGCCTGAGGGAGGATTTTTGTCCGGACGACGAAAGTAGCCGGCACAGGTGGAGCATATCTTGATCTATTGCTTCCAAAGTTTGTTGAAAACATAACTCAATATATCCCCAAGGTACCATGGATCAATACTGAAGTATTGGCAATGACATTTCTAAATGGGTTAATTAATAGTTTTGTTATATATGCTGATGAAGTTGGTACTCCTGCGGAGTAGGTTTATTGAAAAACCATCAGGTAACGTGAATTCCAGTAATCTACGTTAAGTTGGAGAATCTATGTTTATCGATGACAAAAACCAAGCCGTTTTGACTGATAATAAATGCTCAGTATCCAACAAGTTGGAGATTGCTGCTAACCTTCATAACCAAATTGGCCTTCCATTATTACCTCAGACTACGCACAGTCGATTTCTGAAAATTTATATAACAGCAATTCGGTTTTTAGGCATTTGGGGGAGCTGGTGTGTTATTCTTATATCGATATTGTGGATTATCTATGCGATTCTTCTTTCCCACATAGGACCGGGGATAGGGCTATCTGGCCTATCTATACTCATAGCAGGATTCACGCTTACACACATGGGTACAGAGTTTTTTCAGAAATCGATCATTGAGCTAAAATATCCAATGATTGTTGCAAATACCCTTAACAAAATGGTTACTCAGAAAAACATGGGAAGGGGTCAAATACTGTCTGTAAAATCCGACGGCGGTTTCAAAACCATCCAGTACGAGTTTTCAATTTTAGAGAATATTGAGAAAGCTAGAGGACAGTTTACCACCAGAGTAAACAAGCACTTTTCCGTAGGAGATGAACTTGTCATTTTATACTTGGATGAAAAAATCCACACACTCCTATAAAACAGATATAATTCTTGTTAATGAAGAGCATCGCGTTTCTTTAAATGGAGATCGATCGAATTTAATATATTCTGACGAGATTCGTGCAAATCTATCTCTTGCAGTAGGATATCCGGTCTCATTGCCACAGGGCAACTTGCTTAAATACGTTATCACCTTTCATTTTGGGTGTGGGATGTTTTGGACAGTAAGTGGAGTATTGATCATTATCACATCTATTATCCTTTGTAGCCAAGCTTCTTTGGACACATCATCTTGTCTCCATACACTTCCGGTCTTCCTTTTTTATTTCATTATTGGGATAGCGTTAATTTCCGGACTTGGATATACTTATCTTATGAATTATTATTTAGTGCTGTCACACGCATTTTACGTGGATCAACTGTACAGTGATCTTATCAACCAAGGTGGGATTGTTCACGGTAAAGTTGTATCTATAAAGAAATTGATGAGAAAAAGAAAGGAAATTATATATCGATTCAGTGATCCTGTTGATGGAAACGATGTGCATGGGAAATATATAACAACTACGAAAACAGATTTTTCTACAGACAATAACGTAGCCATCCTTTTTCTCAGTCAGAAAATAAATATATTGCTCTAATTTCCCCTCACCGATGCGCTGGGCAACGTCCGCGCATTGACTGATGCGGCTGGCGCGATCCTCAACACCTACGATTACAACGCTTTCGGTGATCTCCACGCGCAGACGGGTACAAGTATTAATTCCTATCTGTACACGGGCCAGCGTTACGATGCCACCACCGAGCAATATTATCTACGGGCGCGGGAATATGATCCGGTAGTGGGGCGCTTCCTCAGCCGCGATACGTGGGCGGTCGATACCTGGAATCCGGTGGAGGTCAACAGATATATATATGTGGCAAATAATCCTGTCAACTTTAACGATCCGACAGGGTATGCTGTCTTAATATCTAAAAGCCTTACTGATGTTAATGAAGCACTTGTGCCGGCTACTTCCGTCATCCAGGGAAGAAATGCTCGTCAAGCAGCCCACTGATAGTCATGATGAAGCCCATTCAGAATGGGATTTCGACGTAAAGAACGGGCACCGGGTGGGACCAGGAACGGTGAAATTAATGGGATGGGAATCTGTCCATCCAGGCCTTGATGTGGTCGGGCGTGGTTAAAATAGAGCACGTACTCCTTGGCCAAACATCGCGCATGATTTTCGCTCAGAATGAGGATGTGATCGAGGAGTTCTCGCTGGACACTGCCCATGAATCGCTCACAGACTGCATTGGCTTTGGGTGCGCGCACGGGTGTTTTGAGGATATCGATAGTGGCGGTTACATCCGCGAAGTGTGCGCCAAACTTCTGATCATGGTCACGGATCAGGAACCGAGGACCTTCCTCAAATGGGGTGGCATTGCGCCATTGCTGCGCGACCCAGGCATCACTGAGTGCGCGCGTGACGCCGAAGTGAACCACGCGCCGGGAGCCTAATTCGACGATAAAGAATAAGAACAACAGGCGAAACAGCAGATCGTAGACCCGCAGAAAATCACAGGCTCAGATGTCGTTGGCATGATTCTTCAGAAAAGTAGCCCATGTCTGGCCTGACTGACGAGGTGGTAAGCTTTTCCGAGCCTGGCGCATGTAGCGCTGCACCGTCCGCCTGCTGACATGAATACCCAGCTTCTTCAGTTCGCCCACGATCCGCTTGGCTCCCCACAACCGATTTTCAACAGCCATTTGCCGGATTAGGTCGATCGTTTCTTGGGCAATTTGAGGTTCTCGCTGGGTGGTGCGCGATTTGTGCCGCCAATATAACCGAAAGCCTTGTCGGTGCCAGCCCAACAACGTATCCGGTTTGACAATGGCCAGTGCCTCCCTCCACCGCCGTGCCCATCGGGCTAACAAGACGAGTATGCCCCGATCCCGCAGGGTCAGTTGCGGACGTTTCACCTGCCGCTGCAGGATGATCACCTGCTGGCGCAGCAGCGCGTTCTCCGCAATCAATTCTTCCCCCTTCCGTGTCATATCGGTCAACATTCCCCCAACCAGCGACTCCGTGTTGGGTTTCGTCCAGTGCTTGAACCGTTCTTCAACTTTCCGGATGATGTTCGCGACGCAGGATTTGATCTGTTGTGCCAACCGCCTGAGGAACATGGGAGTTTCCTTTGGGGGTAGAGGGAGCAGTGCCTCGGAAAAACCAGTGAGTGAAGCCCTCATTATAGCGGATCTGAGGGGAAAATTACGTTTGGATGTGTTCGGTCGCCCCCATAAGGAACCCAAGGCGGCAGCATCTACAACGACAACACCAATTCGACCGGCATCAGCAACTCCTGCATCACCGGCAACAGCGCCTCAGAAGGCGGCGGCGTCCACAGTGACACGGCGAACTTCAGCGCCGTGAATAACTGGTGGGGCGCAGCGGACGGCCCATCCGCTGCGGGGTCGGGTTCAGGCGATGCGGTGACTGCGGATGTGCTGTTCAGCCCATTCCTGACCGGTGGCTGTCCGCACTAAGCGCGAGCACTGAAGAAACGACAACTGCCCGGTGAGTGTGTCGGGCAGTTGTTTTTTCGCAGGGTGAATCCAGGAAAACGTTAGCGGCGCTTGCCATGCACGATCTGGTATACCCGCTGGTAGGAGATGCCAAACAGCCGCGCGAGTTCGGCCTGCGAGTCGCCAGCGGCGTAGCGGGCACGGATGATGATATTGCGTTCACGGGTGGTAAGAGATGGATCAGGCGGCGAGGGCTGTGCGTTGAGCCTGGCGAGGATGTAGGCTACGGCGGAATTCACCGACTTTAAGCCAGGACCGTTTTGGGACCCAACAGCCCCTATGGGGCACTGCGGGGCACGGCTTGCTTCTCCCCTTGATATAGATGAGCAAGCCGTGTTTTTGTTTTCAAATTCAAGCTTCAACACTCTCTACGAATACATTAGACTTTATCGGGATTAATTCTGCCCCCTATATATGTGGCGGCAAATTTTGCCCGTTTTAGTGCATTTCATGCTCCATATATAGGGGCCACTTCTATTGCCAATAAAGTCTATTCACTTCCTGATATAGCTTCACCATCTCGGGCAAGGGTTGATCTGGCATCATTTCTCTCGTGATCGAGGTTTTCCTGAGCAACCGTCATAGAACTGGCCCTGTCTGGAATACAAACGACCCTACCCTGCCCAGGTGTCTGTCGCTATCTCAATCACGGTTGCGCCAAGGGAGGAATGCGCCCGCGCAGGGTCTGTTTTGACCATACGGTATCCGGCTTGAACAACCGCACACTTTCCGTTAAAGCTTCGCGCGCATTCGTGGCCTTGTCCTTCATCCGCACGGCGAACGCGGCCAACGGCACTTTTTGCCAGCGCGGTATCTGTGGTCCCCGCGCCTGTTTCCGCTCCACAATCCGCCGTTGCTGGCGCAACAACATGATCTCAAGGTCCTTCTCGTCATCCGTCATGCGCAGCACGGCGACCAGATCCAATAGGAATTGCCACACAAGCAACATCACGCGAAAGAACATCTGCGCCTCACCTTTCAGACACCTGCACCAACACAAAACCCCGCAAGCATACCGCACTTGCGGGGCATTTCCAGCCAATCCACAGGCTCTGTCAGGAGCGAATTCTTCGCCTGGATTAGTTTTTGAACACGACGGGAATGGCCCACAATGAGCAGTACCCGTACCCTCTTCTATTCCTCCGCAACCGGTTCGCCATCCCATCCGGCCAGTCGTGCGGACAGCCACCAGAAGGCCTGGCCTTTGAGCTTGCAGTTCAATGAATGGGAGTGTGCGCATTCGATCTCTGGGGTGGGACAGTCATCTGGATTGGCCTCACACCAGCCCTCACACCAGGGGCAATCATCGCCAGGAGTCCGATAAGCAGTACCATCAGGCAGCCAACTTTCAATATCGGCGAAATCGTAGAGAATTTTTCCGTTTTCGATGGCATAATCACGCACCATATCGTTATTGCGTTGGAGAATTCCTTCATCATCCCACTGGTCGGTGTGCCCGGTCATGTAGACGAAGTCTACTTCTGGGTATTCTTCCTCAAGCTGCGTCATAACGTCCAGGTAGAATTGTACATCTTCGCCGGTGTTTTCCGATTGTTCCCCACACCATGACCACATAAACGCGGTCGCGTTGGGAGCCTGATCCAGCATGGTCCGTGCGTGGTCCACAAAATCGCCAGGGTCCCAGGACCACCCCGAGTCGTATACCATGCGTAACCGCAGCGGATTCGCTTGATCAAGCGGAATTTCCCAATCCTCACTAAAGGTGAAAAGGGCGGGATCACCGTATTCACGGAGGTACACGATCCCAGATACGATCTGGCTACCATGTGAAGTCGAGCCATAAACCCACACGACATTTTCTTTGGCGGCCTCAATCCATTCGGGTGGAATCAAACTGAGGTCGATGGTGGTATGGTCAATGATAACCGCGCCTGCCTCATGATCATCTTGCGCAGTCACGCTTTGGCTGCCCGCCAGTACGACAATCAGACCGAGGGCACATATCAATCCCCAATATGTTTTCACTCTCAACTTTTTCTCCTGATTAGTATCCGCCTGATGTGTTTCATTTTCTCCCCTTGTCTCAAATAATTAGTGCAATAGCCGATTTCCTCCCCTAAGCGGCATCACGATATCAAGAACAATACCGCCCAATAACTTGCCACAACCGGTAAATTAAACGCATCATTTTACGAGGTAGATCAGGCTGTTTCTTGCCTCAACTTGGGATTGCATGAATATTTTGAGAGTATGGCTTTTTCGTCAAGGTTGTAGGCCTTTTACGGGGCGGTTGGATTTATCAACAGTTTAGCTCAGGAGTACCCAGGTCGCATGCCAGGGCCTACACCGGCTCGATCCAACTGCTACTCCCTTGCTGACCAGAAGCGATCCACCCGGTCAAATCCTCGTGGGTAATCTTCCACCACCTATACCCGTCTTGATCGACTGGCCCGCTAAGAACCGTGAATTCGCTTCCCCCCGTCAATGCGCCAAGCTTCTGCCCGCTGGTCGATGCACGATCGCGCACATTGACGTTCGTATTCGCCTTAACTCGTGCCCGTCCACCCGCCACCAGCCGTGGACCAACGGGCGCGTCATCGTCCCCGACCGATTCCAGCCAGTAGTCCCCATCCAGTCCTTCGGCGGTCCAACCCACTTGGCCGTTATAGTCCACCTGCCACCAGACGTACCGGAGGCTGTCGACCGGGCCGCCCACAACCTCGAACTCGCCGCCAGCGGGGATTCCGCCAATGCGCTCGCCTTCGAGACTGGGGTTGGTGCGCAGATTGTTACCTTTGCCTGGTTTTACCCTGCCGCATTGGCCAATGGCCAGCGCCGGACGTTGGGAGAGACTGCCATCTGAGTACACACAAACGGCAGTAAGGTTGTCGTCCATCTCAAACGTGTGGCTTGGAGTGAAGATTTCCTCCCGGTGCAGGGTATCAGTATGGAACACTTCCCAATGGCTGAATGTCCAACAGCCGTACTGCGATGGCGCATTCAAGGTCGTTTGGGTGTTCCGGCTGAAGATGCGATACAACGATCCGTACCCATGATCCCGTTGGTTACGGTCGCGCGGGCTGCACTGGATCAAGGGTTTGTGCCCATGCCGTGTAGACACATTCAGCACGCATTGGTTGCGCGGAGCCGATAGATAGGTCAGGCGAATCTGGAGTGTCAGTTCCGTCAGATCGATCGGGCTGCGCGAGTTGGTCACATTTTTGGAAATGATGATGTCCGTCCAGGCCGCCGGTTGTGAGAGCAAATGGAATTGATCGTCATTGGCCTGGCTGGGGTCTTTGAGCATGTAGCGCAGCAGGCTCATAAAGGCGGCGCTGGGGGTGGTCCGTTCCAGGTGCTTGCGCCTGACATCATAGGTGACTCCCCAGCGCAGTTGACTCTGCGCGTCATAGCCCAATCCGCTGCTGGTGGGATGGCGGACCACAAATAACTTGCCATCCGAGCGAATCGTGCCATCGCCGGACAGCGTGAAGTCCAGATGCACCGTGCCTTGGGGCTCGGCGTCATGATAGGCCAGCGTGATCCCGTCATTGCTTTCGACGGAAATATCAGCCAGGCGGACGTTTTCGTACCCCGGCAGCAGCAGGCCCAGGTCCATCAGGTTGATGCGAACTTCGCCTTCATCGTTCAACTGCTGCATGGCCTGCGGTGTGTCTTCATAGGACAGGGTCAGCCACTGCGTGGTTTCGTACTCCGGTCGCAAGTCTTCCAGCAGGCGGCGCACCATCTCGTCCATGATGTCGGTGAAGATCGCACGCAGCGCGTTGAACTTATCGGGAGGCAGGCAGCCATCTTCGCTGCTGTCCAGCAGTTCTTCGATCTTGTTGAACACCAGGTCCAGTTGGAAGTTAGCCCCCTTGTAGGGCTTGAGCCACGTGGCCTCATAGGATTTGACCAGGAAATACTGATAGCGCTGCAAGACTTCCAGCGCGCGCCGCCGCATATCTTCTACGTGCTGCAAGGCCGTCGGATCGAGCAGCTGCACCTGCTGCTCGATCTGCCCGGCAAAGCTGTCGATGGCCAGCGCGTTGGCCGTAATCCGGCTGTACCCGGCGGTAATCGCCTGGGTCGCGACCGCCAACTGGTGGTTGAAGTCCGCCTTGCGATTGTTCAGATCGGCAATCTCGCGTGTCATGGCCTGGTACTCAGGATTTTCGGCGGCCAGGCGGGCCAGTTCCGCTTCGATTTCGTCCTGAGGCGCTCCCAACTGCTGGAACGAATTGGTGATGCCGGTAATGGCCGGTCCGAGCGAGTCCGCCAGCGACGTCAGCCCGCCAGTCCGCGCTTGTGAACCGGCGCGGGGCGGATGCGCGGCATCCACGATGTCATCGGCCCTCGACTCCAACTGGGCCGAGGCCGCCGACTTAAGCGCGTCTTTAATCTTGGTTTGGGTTTCCTCTGACGTCTGGTACTGACTGGTAATCAACGAGCTGCCAATCTGCCCGGCAGCACCCAGGGCCGGCTGTCCGAACGGAATCACAGCGGTTACGCCGCTTAACATTGACGCGCCAAATTCAACCCAAAATTGTTCCTGGTGGCGCTTTTCTACTTTTCTACGCGCTTCATCCCTCAACCGGTTGGTCAGGTCAGCCAGGCGGTTATGGGTGTTGGCGAGCGAACTACTAAGGCTGTCTACCATACCTTGCAAGTCGGGCATGGTATCCTGCAAGTCTTTGATCTGGGTGGTGGCGGCTTCGATATCCTGTTCCAGATTGGTGATGCTGGCTTTTAACCCCGCGCACACATTCCTTTTTTGGGTGCTGGCACTGTTCACCCAGTAGGCCAGGAACAACGCCTGCATGGCCCGGTCGATTTCGTTGTCATACGCGCGCAAATTCGCCTGTACCGATAGCAGGGGGGTCCAGCCCGCTGGGTTGCCAAAGTAATCCAGGCGATTTTCAAGCCGATTACGCATCGCGACCAGCTCGATCTGCATGGCCTTTTGTCGCGGGGTTGCCGCCGCAAGCCGGGCGCTGGTGACATCGCCATACAACTCCAGGTAGTAGCGTATCAGGTCGCGGTTATTGGCCAGGTAGGCGTCTTTGATGAAGCGCACGATGTCGATCAGCAGTGATTCCGGTAGCCAGCTCAATCCACTCACGGAAGGTTTGCGTTCAATGCGTCCACGTTGTCCATCCGAAGCGGTCGGTGCTGAGGCGTCTTTTCCATTGGTCAGCAGAGGGCACTGGGTCCAGCGTATGTCCTCGTATTCATAATTCCGTGGACCATCCCTCGAGCGGTCTACTATGTTATATGTGAGATGGCGACACGGATAGGGACCACCATGTTTTCCGCCATAAACATCCCTGGCTCGTTCCCCCGCTTTGCCTGGCAACACAGAAACTAAGGCGTCGGGCAGCGATTTTTCACCCAGATTGCACTCGAAGTTGCCCCCGTTGCCTCCGTTGCCAGGGCGTCCGGGGGAAACGGCATTTCCACCAGAAACCGGCCAACTTTTTTGGCCCCAAAAACGGTTATGGTCGCTGTCGCCGAGTCTGTTTTTTTCTACATGTACGTGGACATACACAATCGGGTCACCCCGTCCAAAGTCCCATCCATCCCCCAAGGTATCGCTCCACTTTGGCCGGGATTGCATCTGTTCGTTGCTATGATCTTCACCATCTACACCCTCACCAGCCGCCTGACCGGTGCCCCCATCGAGGACAAAACAAGGCTTCACCGCGGTTGGGGCGTATAAGGTGTTGACGTTCAGGATGATATCGCCCGCCTTTTGCCCATCCTGGCCATTTTCACCGGGTACTGGCTTCTGCGGATCATTGCGGTTGCCCGGCGTCGCGGGAACCATAATAGCTATAGGGGTGGTGATGATCGAACCTTCACCCTCAATGTGCAACTCGCGCACATAGATCGTGACATTGGTGCCCGGAAAATGCATCGTTTGGCGGATGATGAGCACATCCGCACAGATGTCGACCGAAAAGAGGTCTTCGCGGTTTTCATAGCCAGCAAAAGAATGATCTGGCGAGCCGGGATCGTAAACGACGGTCATGCCATGGATCACCAGCGTTTTCGTCCGACGCTCCTGCCCATTGAAGAACATCTGCGGCCCATCCGCTTCGGTCAATCGGGTATACAAGCGGTGTTCTGGTGGGATGCTGCTGTCGTCAACAATGTGGCGGGTAGCGGGCAGCCGAGGCAAGGGCGTGATCTGAACACGTTGTTCTCGTGTCTCAGTGGTTCCCTCACCGGCGCTTACGGCTCGAAAGACTACCTCAAATGGATTGATGTCATTGGCATCAGGAACGTAGGTAAACACCGCTGTGGCCGGGTCGAGAGCAATCTGGCCCACCAGATGATCGTCGACGACATGCGCCGATAATGCGAAATCCCCAGCCAATTCGTGTGTCGTCACTTGAAACGTGAGCTGACTGGATTCGCCCACCCATAACCGTTGATCCGGTATTTCGCCAAACTCATAGTGCGCCGTATTTGCACTCATCGCCGAAATCCTTTCTCTTGAGTGAATCAGGACTGTTCGCGCGAAGTACAATGAATCCTGTGGCGGCAATGGCTTCGCGGAAAGGGGAGGAGGTTGTCGGGCTTGGGGCAGCGTGGCAGGTGATCAGGATCCCTTGAGTATTATTGTAGCACCGTCACGCGGCTTGGACTAGCCGTGCTAGACGCGGGATAGGGCTGAATCATTCGAACCGGATTCGAGCGGAGAACAAGAGAAGAACAGTATGCGTTCAGGGGGTGGAAAAGGAACATCTTAATGATGTAGAATAGGCAGCATGTACGTTTTACTGACATCGACCGTAGAAAGTGCAGTCAACATCGTGCCGGTTTTTCAGGCGTGGCCAACCGTTTTTGCGGTAGAAACCACGGCACGATGTCAATGTTTTTTTTCGCGGTCGAAGATAGAAAACAATACAAGCATGCCAGACAATTTCATGCCCCCACCTGAAAGCGCGATCACGTCCGAAGAATGGCAGCAAACGCCAGCCCGCGTCCAACAGTGGGTCAGGGAAGTGTGGGCTGAGAATCAGCAGTTCCGAGAGACGGTGGAGCAATTGCGGGAAATTGTCTATCGAAACTCGCAGAATTCCTCGCAACCACCCTCACAAGATCGACCTGACCAGAAACCCACCAGGGAACCTTCAGGACCGCCACGCCGACGGGGAGGACAACCCGGTCACCCCGGTCATCATCGGACATTGGTGGAGGAGGTCGACGAAGTAGTGGTGTACAAGCCGTTCTGCTGTGAGCAGTGTGGTGCGCTGTTGTTAGGGGAAGACCCGGAACCCTATCGCCACCAGGTCACCGAGCTGCCGATCATCAAGCCCAAAGTGACGGAGTATCAGGTGCACGCGTATTGTTTTCGTCCGTCGTGACCCAAATGGTTTACACTAATTCGTAGACGGGTCGGTGAGCCGAAGACCGGTGAAACTGGCGCGCCTCCGCCAAGGCCTCCTGACACATGAGTCTGAGGAAATCCTGAAACGGCATGAGACCATGATGCAACCCCTTGATAGGCAGATGCTTGAACGGTTTACCCTCTAGTTCGACGATTAATTCCTGGCTGAAACCATCCACTTCAAAGACCAGCAGACGTCCACGCAAGCGAGTGCTGACATAGTAGAGGTGTTTACCAACCTGGATCGAGCCATTGGCTTTCACCCGCCGCTTGAAGCAGTGGCGATGAATGGTCAACAGCCACCGATCTGGGTCGACCTGGTCAGGCAGGGGAGGCAGCTTAGGCAAGGAAGGAAAAGCCACATAGGGCGGGCGATTGCCACAACTGAGGGCCTGATTCGGGCGTTCGTGGTTGTAGTGCCAGCGGAAATCCTGGGTGACCTGGCAGGTGTCTTCCACCGTGGCCGGGCGATAGACTTGCAAGCATTCTTCGTCCTGGGTGCGATTGAAACGTTCGACAAAGGCATTGCGGTTAGGATGATGAGGAGGACAAATAATGACCTGAATGCCCAAACAGAGCAGATAACGCACCATGGCGGACGGGAAATCCCCCGTCGTCCAACTGCCCACCCAGCGCGGATCCCGGTCAAAGGTGATCGACTGGGGCACCCCATTGAGCAACAGGGTATTCGTCAGCGCGAGCAAGGCTGTATCTGCGGTGTAGTCCGTCCGCGGGAGACTGTCGAGCAAAATCGAGGTGCCGGTGTCGATGACCTTGAGGAGCTCGACCCCATGCTGGTGTTTTCCGTCAGGGTCAGGGGGCACCGTCGTCGCCTCTTTCCAATCGATCTGCCAGGCTTGCAGCGGGGCTGCTCGTTCAAGCGGCTGATGCTCAGGGCGGGCTCGCCGCACGATCCGACCCCGTTGTCTCAAAAAATCAGTGCAATAGCCAATTCCTCCCTCACGCGGCATCACGATATTAAGAACGATACAGCCCAATAACTTGCCACAACCGGTAAATCAAACGCATCATTTTACCAGGTAGATCATTGTGAAGTCTCAGTAATCCCCCTGTCCATTATAGGTTCGATGAGTTTTCAGGGCGATCAGTCATCGAACCTACTATCGATACTTGTATACAAAAACACCGAGAGTAGTTTTCATGTCTACCCTCGGTGTTTTTTGAGAAAGATATGCTGAATTTCAAGCGATACTACGAAGTTATGACGCGACCATTTCATCCGGAGCGACACTGTACTCGAGGTCCAACTGCGAACACTTTATCTCACGAAAGGGCGACTTGTTTGAGACGCTGCCGCTTGGCCTTCTGGCGACAGGCGTTCGAGCAGTATACCTGCCGCCGTCCGCCAAGCAGCGATGGTTCGGGCAGAACCTCGCCGCAGATCAGGCAGTGCCGCTCACGGCGGCGATCCCTTTTGGGCGGACATCACCACCGTTTCGCCGTAGAGGCGATAGCTCGCTGATACTCAACATGGTGTGCTCTGGCTGCTCATCCGGTTCAGGGTCTTCATACCAAAGATCAGCTTTCATTTCCCGGAACACGACCTGACGCCAATCCTCCTGGCTCATCATCGCCAGCAGATCCCTGCGGCGCACGTTCACTTTGCGCAGCGCATCCTGCAAAGCATTCGCATACCACTGCGACCACTGAGGGTGCTGTTCGGGTTCCGCTGCCGCCGCTTGCCATCCGGTCAATGCCGCCTGATAGGCACGCTCAGACGCGTGGCGCTGCTCGATGGTATCCAGCAGTTGGCCCTTAAGAATGTACGCGGTACTGAGTACCACGAGTGGCGGAATCACCGCTTCTAGCCATGCAAAAACACTCTGCCTATGTCCGAGTAAAGCAATTTGGATATTTCCGGCCAACGAAACCGCCGTACACATGGACATACTGGCGTACAAGAGACGCCGGGAAGTGGAAGTCGTCCCAAGGGTGGCTAATGCCAGCGAAAAAACCACCTGGCCGATTTCCGCAGACAGCACGGTCGCCAGGCCAACCGCGACTTGCGCGACTTCATTGGACACGGCTTGACCGAAGGTCTGCGAGCCGATGACATAGAGGCGAATAGCTGATGGCGTAAATGCGGCCAGAAGCAGGATCAGGCAGAGCAGGGAAATCAGGCGTGTGACGGAGACGGGATAACGCGAAATCGCGGCGGACGCGAACTG
>CAYYNB010000010.1:0-66134 GCA_964472565.1 uncultured Anaerolineaceae bacterium | reverse complement strand
AAACCTGCCCCTACAAATGCCTACGCATTCGATCCACCCTGTTCGCCAACGGTATTCACGCGGAGAGAAGAGGGAATTCGCGTGCGTATTGGGTTGTCAACGTGCAGGGTGCGCTAAGTACAGAATAGCACAGATGTTCAAATCTGTCATCACCATTCACCGACTAACTCGGATGGTGAACAACAGCGCGTACCGCGGTGCTGCAAAGACGGATTCAGGCTCGTCATTCCATAGGGATCGAGTTATAATTGTCGAACTTTCGTTCGGATCAGCCAGACCGGAAGGGAATCCTTATGCCTCTTTTTGAGCTTGTGTCCGATTACAAGCCAACCGGTGATCAGCCCCAGGCGATCAAAGAACTTGTCCAGGGCGTGCAGGATGAGTTGAAGTTTCAGACTCTGCTGGGCGCAACCGGAACCGGAAAGACCTATACGATTGCGAACGTGATCGCACAGGTCGATAAGCCGACTTTGGTGCTGGCGCACAACAAGACGCTGGCGGCGCAACTGTATGCTGAGTTCAAGGAGTTCTTCCCGCAGAACGCTGTCGAATACTTTGTCAGCTATTATGACTACTACCAACCGGAAGCGTATGTTCCGAACCGAGACCTGTATATCGAAAAAGAAACAGACATCAACGAAGAAATAGACCGGCTGCGGCTGTCGGCAACGGCTGCTTTGATGAGCCGCCGGGATGTGCTGATTGTGGCGTCGGTATCGTGTATCTACGGGATCGGCAACCCGACGAACTGGGGCCGGGCCGTACTGGAATTAAAAACGGGTGTTCTGCACAGGCGGGATATGATCCTGCGGCATCTGGTGAGCATTCACTATGGGCGGAATGACTTCGAACTGAAGCAGGGATCGTTCCGGGTGCGCGGTGATACGCTGGAAGTCGTACCCGCGTACAGTGAAAGCGCGTACCGGATCGCGATGTTCGGAGATGAGATCGAGCGGCTGACCGAGTTTGATCCGCTAACGGGCGAAGTTTTGGCGGATCACGAGGAGATCAGCATCTTCCCGGCGAAACAATTTATCACCGCCGAAGAGACGATGAAACAGGCGCTGACCGATATTGAGAAGGAACTGGAACTGCGGCTGGCAGAGTTCCAGAAAGCGGGCAAACTGCTGGAAGCGCAACGAATTGAACAACGCACGCGGTATGATCTGGAGATGATCCGCGAGATCGGGTTCACCAGCGGGATTGAAAACTATTCGCGGCACCTGGATCAACGGCCCGCCGGAAGCCCGCCCTGGACGTTGTTGGATTACTTCCCGCCGGATGCACTGTATGTGCTCGATGAGAGCCACATGACGATCCCCCAAGTGCGCGGGATGTTCGGGGGGGACCGATCACGCAAGGAAATCCTGGTCGAGTTTGGGTTCCGGCTGCCGAGCGCGATGGATAACCGCCCGCTCAGCTTTGAGGAATTCGAGACGCGGCTGCCGCAGGTGGTGTTTATGAGCGCGACACCGGGGCCGTATGAGGCGGCACATACGCAAAAGGTGATCCAGCAGATCATTCGTCCGACGGGGATTCTGGACCCCACGATTGATATACGCCCGATCCAGGGACAGGTGGATGATCTGCTAGCGGAGATCAACCGGCGTGTCCAACGGGGCGAACGGGCACTGGTGACAACGCTGACGAAACGGATGGCGGAAGACCTGGCGGATTACCTGCTGGAAATGGGGATTCGGGTGCATTATCTGCACTCGGAAGTGGAGACGATTGAGCGGATCGAGATTCTGCGCGATCTGCGGCTGGGGGTGTATGATGTGGTCGTCGGGATCAACCTGCTGCGGGAAGGGCTGGATCTGCCTGAAGTGTCGCTGGTGGCGATTCTGGACGCGGATAAACAGGGATTCCTGCGCTCGGAGCAGGCGCTGATCCAGAACATTGGACGCGCCGCACGGCATATCAACGGGCATGTGATCATGTACGCGGATAAGATGACGGATGCGATGAAGGGTGCAATCGACGAAACAGAACGCCGCCGCGCGGTACAGAAGGCGTACAACGAGAAACATCACATCGAACCGGCCAGCATCGTGAAGGAGATCCGCGATCTGACACAGCGGATGCAGCAGCAACTCAGCGGCAGCCCGAAAGAGGAAAAAACAGCGGCTCCGGCTGAAATGCCAAAGACGGAATTGAAGCGGTTGATTGATTCGATTGAAAACGAGATGAAAGCAGCGGCAAAAGCGCTGGAATTCGAGAAAGCAGCGGCACTGCGCGATCAACTGCTCGAACTGCGGCAGATTATGGTGTTGAAGGAGTCGGATGGCGATCTCAGCTTTGGGCTGGTCGCACAGCCCCGGCCCCGCCCCCCCCCCTAGCCGATCACATAGTCCATAAGGCATCACACGAGAGGGGCACGGGGAGTGCCCCTTTTGCTTACTAACGATGATATACTTTTAAATAACTTTTTGCTGCTGGGAGTAGAGGACCAATGATCATTACACGACAAAGTATGGAAGACGACGAAGCGCAGCGGCTTGCGCCGTATGCCAGTAAAAGCGGGCAGAGCCTGGGACGCGTGTATCCCGATGATGAAGGGGAATACCGAACGGCCTTTCAGCGGGACCGGGAGCGGATTCTACATACGACCGCGTTTCGGCGGCTGGAATATAAAACGCAGGTTTTTATTAATTATGAAGGCGATTACTACCGAACCCGCCTCACGCACACCCTCGAAGTCACCCAGATTGGGCGCGGCCTGGCGCGGGCGCTCGGTGCGAATGAGGACCTGGTGGAGGCGATCTGTTTAAGCCATGACTTGGGACACCCGCCGTTTGGTCATTCGGGCGAGTCGATTCTGAATAAGTTAATGGCGGATCACGGTGGATTTGACCATAACAAACAGTCGCTGCGCATTGTCACGGAGTTGGAGTCACGTTATCCTCAGTGGCGCGGGCTGAATCTGACGTATGAGGTACGCGAGGGGATCGTTAAGCACGAAACGGAATATGATCTGAGCGATTCGATTTCGGAAGGGTTTGACCCCGACAAACGCGGCTCAATTGAGGCGCAGATCGCCAATGTGTCGGATGAACTGGCGTATAATGCGCACGATCTGGATGATGGGCTGCGCGCCGGACTGATCGAACCCCACCAGTTGGATCGTTTGCAGTTGTGGCAGATGCTCAAAGAAAGCATTGGGTGGGATGGCAACCAGTTTAATGAGCAGATTCGGCACCGGATTATCCGGCGGATGATCGGGATTGAAATTGATGATGTGATCAGAGCCACCGGAGATCAGTTGGCACAGCTCGATCTGCCATCGGCGGATGCCTTACAACGGCTGCCGCACAACGTGGTTTGCCATTCGGCAGAACTAAACGAGATCAACCGCGAACACAAGGATTTTTTGTACCGGGAACTTTACCGGCACCACCGCGTAGTCCGAATGGCGGTGAAGGCCGAACGCTTCATTACGGAACTTTTTAACACCTATACGGCGGAACCGGCCCAACTGCCGCCAACGGTACAACAAGCCGTCGAACAACGCGGCCTGTACCGGGGCGTGACCGATTATATTGCGGGGATGACGGATCGTTATGCACTACAAGAGTGGGAACGGCTATTTGACCCGTTCACTCGAACCTAATGAAAATGGAGAGGGTTGAAGCACATGGCAGAAGAACAGTTCTTGACGGCAGATGGTGCAGCGGAACTCCGCGCTGAACTTGAGCACCTCCTTAAAGTCAAGCGACCAGAACTGGCGTATCGCTTAAAAGAGGCGATCAGCATGGGCGATCTATCAGAAAACGCCGATTATCATGATGCAAAAGAGCAGCAGGCGTTTCTGGAAGGACGGATCCAATACCTGGAAAACCTCTTACGAAGCGCGAAAGTGATCGACGAGTCGAGCAGTAAAGCGCCGCAGGAGATCAAGGTAGGAACAACGGTCACGATTAAGGCGGAAGGCGAAGAGTCGGAAACGTACCGGATTGTGGGCGCGGCAGAAGCGGACCCGCGAAACGGTAAGATTTCGTATGAAAGCCCAATCGGCGCGGCTTTGATGGGGCATCGCAAGGGCGAAACCGTGCGTGTCGAAACACCGGGGGGGGAATGGGTTGTTAAGATTGTCAGCATTACGCGCTGATCGGATTGTGCGTACCTTATGGGTATAAAGAAAGGAACCTGCTCATGACAGGTTCCTTTGTTAAAGGCTAGTAGTTCAGGAGTTCGGCGGTGTCGCCAAACGCAGCAGACTGCGGTTTGCCAGCGTCGCCGCCGCTGGCGGAACCTTCTTTGGGCCATGCCGCGATTTCGACGGTGAGGCGTTCCAGGAAGCTCTTGGGCGGCAGTGAACCTTCGCCGTACTGAAGATCGACGATGCGCACGCGCACGCGCAAGGTCTGGGTTTCGAGCATTGTCACGCCGCCCGCCGTCGCCAGAACCGCTTCGCCTTTCGGCGCGAGTTTGGTACGCAGGGCCTGATCGTTAAAGGCGTGTTCGGTCATAAGCACTTTAGTGACGGTGCGAATGTCGTTTTTATCGAAAAGCCAGACTTCTGTCGCGGTAACTTTTTTGGGATCGCCGACGCCGATGGTTTCGGAAATGCCAGAGCCGCATTCGCCCAGGAATTCACCCGAGGCGGTTTCGATGCTGAACGAATCATCGTAGAGATCGTCACCGAGAATGTAGGTGGACATATATTGGCTGACAGGCGGCGTTTCGCCTACCGCTACAAAGTCGGTTTTCTGGTCGGCTACGGCACGCTGGGCGGCCTGACGAGCGGCATGGGTGCTGGAAGCGACACCAGAGGTGGCTGCCGCGCGCGCAGCGCCTGCGCCCTTGGACCATTTGCCCACCGGGACAGCCCAGTAGAACGTAAAAATAAAGGCCAAGATGATGCCGATGATCAGGGTGCCGCCAATGCAGGTTAAGGGACCTAAGATATTGCTGAGGGTACTGGGTTCGTACTCTTTCGCGTTGTCTTCAGCCTCTTTCTGAAGCGCCGAGTCGGAGGCGATGACCTGACGCAGGGTGGTAAGCTGCGCAACCAGGGTCGCGTCGTTGGGATTATCGGTGATCAATTGATCAACATCGGCGATGGTGATGCCGCCCTCACGAACGCGATCTTTGGCCCAGGTGGTATTCTGGGCGGGATTTTCGGACAGCCGGGTCGCGGTCATTTTGATCCACTCATCTTGATGACCTTCGGCAAGCTGTGCCGGCGAGCCATCGTAGAATTTGACATTCTGATAGCCCCAGAACAAGCCGATCAATACGCCCAACAAAACCAATCCCAGACGGAATAGTGAGGGAGACAAGGAATTAATAACGGGGCGAGCCATGATTTTAAATTGTGCGACAAGGCGTCCCATGAGGTCTAGCCTTTCTCTTCAAGTAGCAGTTGAGGTGCATTATGATAAATCTGAAAGCATTGTACATGAACACGCAAGGTTACACAAATAGGACAGGAGGGGGAGGATGGGGTAGAATGCAAAATATGACGACACGAAAACGCAGCCAGTTTATTGTACGCGAGCTGAGTTCAGAGAAAGAACTCCAATTATGCCTGGAACTCGACCACAGTTACGAGTCGGATTATGTCTGGCAGATGGACGAACGAGAAGATGGCGAGGATGTTACGATCCGGTTCCGAACGGTGCGCCTGCCGCGTGCGATGCAGGTGCCCTACCCGCGTGACAGCCAGGAATTAGCGCTGTCCTGGAAGTTCCGGGATTGTTTTTTGGTGGCGACAGTGGATGCGGATAACCTTATATTGGGGTATATCCAGATGCGGGTCCACGGGAACCAGGGCTGGATCGCTGATCTGGTGGTTGGACAACCGTTTCGCCGCCGTCGAATTGGCAGCGCCCTGTTGGATCAGGCGCTTCGATGGGCACGGCTGCACCAGCTTCAGCGGGTCAGCCTCGAAATGCAGACGAAAAATTACCCGGCGATTACTTTTGCTAAAAAGCACGGGTTTGTATTTTGTGGATATAACGATCATCACTACAGCAATCAGGATATTGCGCTGTTTTTCAGTAAAAGCGTGTAGTTATGTTTCAATAAAAGCGTGTAACTATGATCGACTCGGACCTCGCTCTGACTATCCTGGAACTTCTAAATGAAACCCTCACTGCCACCATTGTCATTGTCGCCGTATCGATCCTGCTGTATAACCTGACACGCCGAACCAAGGATCGGGTTACGCGGGCCTCTGCTGTCGTGCTGGTCTGCGTGATTGTGGCGTATCTGACCGAAGTGTTCCTGGCGCTGGACCCGAACGAAGATTATTACGCGGTGTGGCTCCGGTTTCAGTGGATTGGGATCGCGTTTGTGCCCGCCGCGCTGTTCCACCTTTCTGATGCGCTGCTCGCCACGACAGGACGACCCTCACGCGGGCGGCGAACGAAAGTCGTGCGGATCAATTACATGATCAGCGCGTTGTTTGCCCTGCTGGCCCTGTTCACCAATGCCGTGATCAGCGGGCCTGAAAAAGGGATACTGCCGCAGATGCGACCGGGCGCGGCGTTTCCGGTGTATCTGGCGTATCTGATTACCAACGGGTCGATTGCCACGATTAACGTGATACGCGCCCGCCGCCGCTGCCTGACCTTGTATACACGCCGCAGGATGACGTATCTGCTGGCGGTTTTTTTGACCCCGGCCTATGGCATTTTTCCTTATTCGCTGCTGCTGCCGCTGGGGCGTGAACCTACCGTTACCCTCTATTTGATTCTGAACCTGGCGAATCTGATCATCATGCTGATGGTGATTTTTATGGCGTATCCGCTGTCATTTTTTGGCACCGAACAGCCAGATCGGGTGATCAAAGCCAGATTACTAGAGATGATGCTGCGCGGCCCGCTGACCGGGGGCGTGGTGCTAACCGTGATTATCTTCGTGCCACGCGTGACGAACTTTCTGGGATTAGACGGCGATGCCCTGATGCCTTTTGTCGCGGTTACGCTGCTGCTGGTGCTGCAATGGAGCATCACAACGCTGCTGCCGGTGCTGGAACGTTGGCTAGTTTACACCACCGATCAACAGCGCGCCCAGTGGATTCAGAAGTTAAGTGAGCGACTGCTGACCGAAGCTGATGCTGCTCAGCTTCTTGAGTCGATCCTGGCGGCGATCTGCGATCAAATGCGCGTGCCAACCGCGTTTGTCGCGCGGATGGGGACGGATGGCGCGAGTCTGGTGCAGGTGGTTGGTTCGCTGGTGCCGTCGCTCGAAGCCTTAACAGCGCCCGAACTGAGCGCACTGGGCGGGACCGGCGAGGAAACAGATAATAAAATCAGACAGGTCGGCGATATTTTTATCTGGCACTCGTACTGGCTGGTTCCGCTGCGCTCGACGCGCGGGAACGGCGAGAGTTCAGGGCGAATGATCGGTGTGCTGGGCGTCTGGGCGCGCGCCCCGGAACCCAATCTGGACGAGGAAGAAAACGAACGATTCCATACACTGACGGCGCAAGCTGGCCAGGTGTTGGAAGATGTCCAGCAGCAGGCACAGGTTTTTCTGGTGCTGGACGGGTTAGCCTCACAGATGGATCGGATGCAGCAACTGCGGGGTATCTCGCGGTATGGGCATGTAGCGGCGCTGCCAGAACCCACCGCCGATGTCACGACTAATCCGAACTTTACGGATTTTGTGAAAGATGCGCTGCGGGATTATTGGGGGGGGCCAAAGCTGACGGACAGCGAACTGCTGAAACTGAATATTGTGTGGCGTGAGATGGAAGAGGCATCGGATCAGAATCCGGTGCGCGCGTTACGAACCGTGCTGGCACAAGCGATTGAAAACCTGAAGCCCCAGGGACAGCGCAGCCTGACCACATCGGAATGGATTTTGTATAATATTCTTGAAATGCGTTTTTTGCAGGGGCGAAAAGTGCGCGATGTGGCGCTGCGGCTCGCGATGAGCGAGTCGGATTTGTACCGTAAACAACGGGTGGCGATTGAAGAGGTAGCGCGGCAGATTGAGGAAATGGAACACAAAAGCCAACCCTAGCGGTTTGACAAGCTTTTTCAGGGTTTCTATAATGGCCTCGTTGCTGGAAGGAAAGAGCAGATATCGGTCGTTAGGTATGAGGTTGAGGAAGGTAAATGCGTATGAGTTCAGAGGTTCAGCAATACAGCTCCTCTCCGCCCCTTCCCCCAGATGAGGGTTACTGGGAAGCCCTTTTACAGGAAGGTGAAATCGATGCTGAGGGGGGGGCACCTCGGCAAAAAGATCCATTTTGGGACAGTTTTGAATTTGATCAACCCATCCAGGCCAGCCCCTTTGGCGGATCACTGGCTGACTGGGAGCAAGTGCAACAAGTTTTTGATTCAGATACCACCGTAGAACTGCGCATCATTGGCTACAATCGAGGGGGGCTGCTGGTCGAGTGGAATTCGCTGCGGGGGTTTGTACCAGCCAGCCAGCTCGTGAATTTTCCAGCAACGGCGGATAACCGCCTACGACGGGAAGCCCTGGCCTCGCGCGTGGGAAACAGCGTGAACTTGCGCGTGATCGAACTGGACCGGATTCAGAACCGGCTTATTCTGTCGGAACGCGCTGCGCAAGTCCAGCCCGGTACCCGTGCGGGCATTCTCAAGACCATACGGGAAGGGGCGATTTCCAGCGGTCAGGTCACTAATTTGTGTGATTTCGGGGTATTCGTTGACCTGGGCGGGCTGGAAGGGCTGATTCATATCAGCGAATTAAGCTGGGGGCGGGTTGGACATCCCAAAGATATTTTGTCGCGCGGGGATACGATCAGCGTGTATGTGATGCATGTGGATCAGGATCAGGGACGGGTAGCGCTGAGTCTCAAACGGCTGCGCCCGGACCCGTGGCAGACGGTGGAACAGCGCTACCAGATCGATCAGATTGTGGAAGGCGTGATTACGAATGTAGTCGATTTTGGGGCGTTCGCGTGCATTGAAGAGGGTCTCGAAGGGCTGATTCACGTTTCAGAGCTGGCTGAAGGCCACTTTTTACACCCGCGCAACGTGGTGCATGAAGGCGACACGGTTAAAGCGCGCATCCTGAATATTGACGGACACGCGCGCCGCCTCGGACTCAGCTTACGACGATAAGTAGAACAATCAAGCCCCGACCGACGCGCCTGGGCTTGATTGTTTTACCTGGACATGACCCAGCGCGGATGGGTCATATTTTCGGGCTTCAGAATATCGTCCAACTGATCTTGGGTGAGCAGTTCGTGTTCGAGAACGAGTTCGTACACCCCGCGTCCCGTTTCAATCGCTTCGGTGGCGATCATGGTCGCATTTTCGTAGCCGATGTATGGATTGAGCGCGGTCACGACACCGATTGAGTTTTCGACCATGCGACGCAGGTGATCCCTGTTCGCGGTGATGCCTTGAATACAGCGCGTAATGTACACCTGACAGGCATTACGCAGGTGCATCAGGCTGTTAAAGAGCGCATAGGCGATTACCGGCTCCATCACATTTAGCTGCAACTGCCCGGCCTGCGCTGCCATTGTCACCGTTACATCATTCCCCATAACTTCAAACGCCACCTGATTGACCACTTCGGGGATCACCGGATTCACTTTGCCGGGCATGATCGATGAGCCGGGTTGTACGGCAGGCAGATTAACCTCAAACAGCCCGGCACGCGGACCGGACGAGAGCAAGCGCAGATCGGTCGCGGACTTGGACAGCTTGACCGCAATTCGTTTAAGCACGCCCGATAGCTGGACAAAAACACCTGTATCCTGGGTGGCCTCGATCAGATTGGGCGCAGTCACAAATTCAACTCCGGTAAGCTGGCGGAGATAACGGCAAACCAACCCGGCATATTCGGGATGCGCGTTGATGCCCGTGCCAATGGCAGTTGCTCCCATGTTGATCTCCAGGATCAAACGGGCCGCTTCGCGCAGGCGCTGGATGTCTTCATCGGTCATGACGGCATAGGTGCTAAATTCCTGACCGAGGGTCATGGGCACCGCATCCTGAAGCTGAGTACGCCCCATTTTGATCACGTCGCTGAACTCACCCGCTTTGGCATTAAAAGCGTCGCGCAGTTCGGCCATCACATTTAACAGTTGGGTGATCGCTAAATGCAAGGCCAGTTTGAGCGCGGTGGGATAGACATCGTTGGTACTTTGCGACAGATTGACATGATTGAGGGGATGAATCACATTGTATTCACCCCGCTGGCGGCCCATGAGTTCCAGGGCGCGGTTGGCGATGACTTCGTTGGCATTCATGTTGGTTGAAGTCCCCGCACCGCCCTGAATCACATCAACCACAAACTGATCGTTCCAGGTACCCTGGCGGACTTCTTCGCAGGCCATGATAATCGACTTGGCGACTTCCGGCTCTAACAGGCGCAAATCGCGGTTGGCCATCGCCGCCGCCTGCTTGACACAACCGAGGGCTTCAATGAGAAAAGGATATTTGCTGATCGGCGTATCGGAGATTGGGAAGTTTTCGACAGCGCGAACGGTCTGGATACCGTAGTAGTATTCATCGGGGATTTCACGCTCACCGAGCAGATCATGCTCAACGCGATAATGGCCCGACTGTGGGCGCGCCGGTTTGCCGGTCAACTGGGCACGGGTGTGATCCAGGCGTTCACCCAGACTCTGCGCCGCGACTAAAACAAGCTGCTGATAAACGTCGGGATATTCGTTGTACAGTTTATCAATAGCCGCTTTGGGCAAACGCGCGACACGGGCGGGCGTATTGGCATAGGCCGACGCTACATGGGTTTGACTGCCTAACAGCAGACGCTCGCCTAACATGGCTCCGGCGGTAAGGGTGGTCAGGGTAAAGGGGCGCTGCCCAATACCATGTGTAATGATCACTTCGCCGCTCAAAATAATCATGAGCGAATCGCGCGGGCCACGTTCGTGAAACAAATATTGGTGGGGCCGGTAATTCACCACTTCGACTAAAGATGCAATGACTGCCAGCGTGTCGTCATCCAGGTTTCGAAAAGGCCGAGTCTGACGCAGCATGATGATGATGTATTCCATTACCCCTCCACAGGACTTGCATACAACCCTCTCATTATATCATTGGCTTGGGAAATTTATCACAATCCATTGTGAAGATTTCACGAATAAACCGAGGGTACACGCCTATAATCTAACCAGTGACGATCAAAAATACAATGTATGCTGTACGCGGAGTTCATGATTAAAAATTAAAACAGCAGGGTTGCGAACTCAGCAGGGGAGCGTTATAGTTCGAATTGGCTAATGTTAACCATCCGGAGCGACCTGTGAGCCAAAAGAATGAAAATTCTGGATTCCCATTACTGGTCAGCGCTTGTGCATCGTTGACTTATTATTTCTTTCTGCGGCCTCAACTGTTGAAATGGGGAACGCTGCTCGGCGAGTCGCAGCGCCGACTCCCTGGTGATGAGTTGATCCCGCAGCCGAATTTCCAGATGACTCACGCGATTAATATTGATGCGCCTGCCGAAGCGATATGGCCCTGGCTGGCACAGATGGGACGTGAACGCAGCGGTTATTACGCGTTGGATATGCTGGATAATCAGGGTATTCCGAGCGTGACTTTTATTCGCCAGGATTTGTCTGCTCCTGAAAAAGAAATGACGATGAATGGGGGCTACAAAATCGTCGAGGTAGAACCTAACCGCCAACTGTTGTTTGCAGGGTTTGAACTGCCGCGCCAATTTGGGATCACGCAGGACCTTTCGGCGCTGTATCTGCTCGAACGGCGCAAAGGGGGCAGCACGCGGTTAATTACCCGGTGGCGTGGGTTCAGCTATGGGCCATTTGGTCCGCTTTACAACCTGATCTTTGAGGTGATGTATTTCGCATTCCTGTCACAGCAACTCAAGACTATCAAACAACACGGCGAAAGCATGGCGTATCTCAAAGCGGCGCAACCATCCGCCCAGTCCTAGCGTATAATCTAAAAAACAGGAGGGTGTAAACTGATGAATCCTCAGAAACGATTATACCGATCCACGAAAGACCGCATGTTTGCGGGGGTTTGTGGGGGCGTTGCGGAATATCTTGAAGTTGATCCAACCCTGGTCCGGTTGGTTTTTGTCGCGCTGGCGCTGCTCAGCAGCGGCGCAGGATTCGTGCTCTACGTTGTTTTGATGCTGATTGTGCCCGAACAACCCGATGAAAAGCCGAAGCGCCAGTTCGACGAGGATGAAGACCTGACGGCTGCTTCCAGCGTCAAAGCCAGCATTCCTGTGCCAGATAAAAATCAGGATGATCCGTCGATTTAGATAAAACCGGGAGTTTTGCGCTCCCGGTTTTTATTACGTGGTGCGGCGGGCGGCCTGTTGGCGTAAGTGGGTGGCACGCTGCTGGATGTCGTGCAGGTGCTTGCCATAGAGGGGATAGGCAAACAGCAGCAGGATGCCAAAAAACACAGACAGCAGCGGAAGCACAGCGGAAAAAACACGGATGGTGTTAACCACCGCATCGGGCTGCACCCGGCCTAAGTCCTCATTGAAGCCAGCCCAAGACAGCCCTTCCCCCAGAATCAACCCGGCTACGGCGGGCGGGAAACGATAGATAAAGCCTAACATGCCCCGGTACATCCCCTCACGGCGCAACCCGGTGCGGACATAATCATCATCCACAACTTCGGCAAAGAGCAAATCGGGTCCTAGAACCGTACCGCCCACCGCTAACCCCAACAAACCCAGGATAACAGCCGCAGCCCACAGGCTATTCACAAACAGGAGGGGAACCGCAAATACAGCCGCAATAGTCATCGAGGCGATCATCGAGGCGCGAGAACCATACCGTTTGATGATTTGCTGCCAGACCAGAACGGAAATGCCAGAGGCGGCAAACAAGGGAATAGTCAGCAGTGTGATCTTGGAGTCGCTGACGCGCAGAACATATTTGGCATAAAAGGGCATGACCGCGACCAGCACGGCAGAAATAAAGCGGGTGGCAAAATTGATGCATAAAACAATTAAAAAGGTCCGGTTGCGCAGTACGACACGAAGTTGCGCGCGCAGGGACGTTTTTTCCTGTTTGGAAAAGGCAACGTTCTCCTGAATGCCGATCAGGGAGGCGAAATAGAGCAGTGAAGCCACGCCGCCCCACAACACCGCCATCGCAGACCAACCGAAATGCTCATAGATGGTCGGGGAGACACCAATCGCCAACCCCATGCCGAGAATCGAGCCGATGAGCTGCCGGATACTCGCGCCATTCGCGCGGCTGCTGGTTTCCTGGTACATCTCTGGGAACAACGCATCCTGGTTCAAAGTCAGGATGGTTTGCAGCATATCGTAGATGCTGATGATCACCAGAAAGTAGGCCAGCATGGCTGTCGGATTGTGTTTATCGAAGGGCGGCATCCAGATCAGCGCAAAGGCAATGGCGGCGGGGACAGCCAGCAGACCAATATAAAAGCGGCGGCGTCCCCAACGCGTGCTGGTGCGGTCCGACAGCCAGCCCGCGATAGGATCGTTGACGGCATTCCAGAAACCAAAGGCGAACCAACCCCGCCCTACCCAGGCGGGATCAAGGCCTTTGACTGTCGTATAGAAGTAGAGGATATACTGATTGAAGGTCCAGTAGGTTAACAGCCCGGCGGCATTTCCCAGCGAATAAAGCAGCGTTCTCCAATAAGGAACTTTCTCTGTCGTCTCAGCTTCACCCACTCGTGACTCCTCACCCCGCCCGCACTAATTCCAACGTTAAAATGTAAGCCCCACTTGTTATCCCCGCGTCGCGCTCGTACCGTGACGCGACCAAGAAATACATATCATCACGCGGCAGCACAAATTCGTCAATGAGGGAATCTTTCTCGCCCCCGTCGTCATCGCTGAAAATAAGCTGTTTGCGCTGGCTGTCGTACAGCGTCACCAGGGAATCCAGATCGCCGGAGGCTCGCTGCATCGTGATACGAATCACATCTCCCTCTTGCCCCATAAAAACATATTCTTCGGAACTCTGCTGAGCGTCGATCATTCCGGTCACAGTTGCGCCATACATAATTTCGAGGGCCTGCCCGCCCATTACCCCCGCACGGCCATTCAGATCAATCGCAAAGGTGCCCGTCGTTTTGCCCGTCTGCCCGCCAAAACGAGTCGCCAGCAGGTAGTAAGAGCCAGTATCGGGGATGGTGAAGGCGGCAATGCGTGCGTCTTTGCCGCTGCTGTTATCGTTTTGGGATAGTTCTTCCAAGTTCTGATCAAGGAGCTTCAGCAGGGGGTCCAGGTTGCCCTCCTGGGCGGTGAGGGTCACAGTGATCACATCGCCCCGGCTGGCGTCAAACCGATAGTACCGCTCAAAAACTTCATCATCAATAGTCCCGTCGAGGGTCATGCCATAATCAAGGAGGCGGGCTGTTTCGGGCTGACCGCCTAACTGTTCGGGCGGGGTCTGGGTGAGGCTGAGGACGTAGGTGCCCTGCGTATCACCGACTTCGCGGCCAAAACGAGTCGCCACAATCAGATACAGGCCATCCTGGGTAACAGTATAATTGGCGATAGCGGCGTCCAGCGTCCCCGCCGCTTCGGGATCATCATCGTTAGCAACCAGAATTGTCCCTTCAACCGTTGCCAAATCAACATGGGGGTCTAAGGTGCCGGATGTGCGTTTCATGACGAGATTCAGCACGTCGCCACGTTTGGCCTGGACAAAATAGAACACCATCGGCGCATCCTGGGTGATGGTGCCCAAAACGCTGTCGCCGTACCGCAGGGTGGTTGTGCCGGGAGTTTCCGCCGCTGTTCCCACACGTTCCAACAGCAGTGAATAATCCCCCTTGGTGCTGCCATGTTCCTGCCCAAACCGGGTAGCGATCACAAAGTAGCGCCCATCCGCCGGAATGTGCTTGGATTCGATCCGGGCATCAGTGCCCGCGCCTTCATCATCGCTTTCGGCAATGATCACCCCGCGCTCATCGGTTAGCAGGATCATCGCGTCGAGATCGCCTTCGATGGTAGACATGGTGAGCGCGATGACATCACCCGCGCGGACCTCAAAGTAGTAGATTTGCCGGAAGTTCTGATCGTCCAGCGCCCCAACAACCGGCTCACCAAAGGGAAGCGCGATCCCGCCCTGGCGAGCACCAGCCGCCGGGAGAGGTCCGGCAGCCAGTGCGATCAAGACGATAAAAAATGCTAAGCGCCACACCGGGCACCTCAATTATTGTTTGCTCAAGGTGATCGAAAAGGTTCCGCTCGTCGTGCCGGTTTCCAGATCGTAGCGTCCGGTGGCGATCAGGTATTTGCCAGTAACCGGAAGCACGATATTGCTTAACAGGGCATCGAAGGTGGCCCCGGTTGGACTGTCGTCATTTTCGGCCATTTTGACCCAGCCTGCTGTCGAAGACTGATACAAATAAAGAACCGAGTCCAGATTACCGCTCAAATTATCGATCTGGATAGTCACGATATCACCAGCCGTGCCATCAAAGACATAAAACAGCAGGTACTGTTCATCATTCACCTCGCCTGTCGCACTTTCGCCATAGCTCAGGGGAAGCATATCCGTGTTCAGGGGGGTGATGTCCTGTCCGGTTACGTTTTCCAGGGTGAGATCAAAGGCACCCGATGTAATGTCGGCATCCGGCCCGACATAACGGGAGGCGAGAATCTGATATTCGCCATCCGCGGGAAGTTCGACCACAAGCTGCGAATTACGGACCACCCCCGGATCAATGTCATCATTGGCATCGATCACGGTTCCATCGGCGGACTGAAGCTCCATATAACAGTCAAGGGTTGAGCCAGCGACGGCTTCCATCGTGATGCGAACCTGTGTGCCCGCTGTACCGCTGAACGTATAAATGATGCTGACATTGGTATCGTCGATTACCCCGCGCACCGTTTGACCCAAATTGATCGGCTGAGGGCCTTCGATGACTTCGGCAGTCGCCGTCTCAGGTTCACCGGTTTCACCCGCGCCAGACAACGCCAGAATATAACCACTGCCTGCTGCCTCGACGGGACCAAAGCGCGGGGCAACGAGGACAAGGTATTCCCCGTCCGCCGGAATGGTGATGCCAGCCAGTTCGCCCGTGCCGCTGGAAAGCACTTCATTTAGATTTTGATCGGCCAGAATTAGCACGGAATCAACACCTGGATCGGTGGTCATGGTCAGGTCGATAACCACATTGGCCGCCGCGTTAAAGGTGTAGGCTGTAACCGGCTGATCAAAGATGGCCTGTAGCGGCGCGCTGGGTTCCAGGGCGGTTGACGGAATACGTGTCACCGGAGTTTGGGCGACAGGTGTTTCGTTCTCCGGGGTTGATTCAAAAGAGCCAGGACCGGTCAAGGTGAGCGAGTAGCCGCCTTCGCTGGTGCCGTTCTCCTGATCAAAACGGGTGGCAACAATAGCGTAATAACCTGTCTTGGGGAGCGTAAATTCGATGCGGGAATCGCGCACTTCGCCGTCTACAATGTCATCGTTTTCGATCAGGGGAATACGGCTGTCGTCCAGCAGAATCAGCATGGGATCGAGGCCATTCACTTCCTCGGAATTCTGGCTGCTCATTTCGACGAGAATCGTATCGTCCTGCTTGCCCTCAAAGACATATACTTCCAAAAACTTCGCGGCGGTGATTTGACCTTCAACGGTCTGGTCATAGGCGATGGTCGGGAAGTCGGCATAGTCGGCGGGAAGCGTGGGCGCGGCGGTAGGCTGGACCACAGGCGGCGCGGCGTCGGAAAGAAGATCAAGCAGATAACTGCCGCTGGTTGTACCCTGTGTCTGGCCCAAACGTGTCGCCATAATGAGATAGGCTCCATCGGCGGGAAGTGAAAAAACAATCCGGGCGTTTCCATCTGTTCCGCCGCTGTCATTGTCCTCAAATAAAGGCTGCCCGTTCGAGTCGAACAGGTAGAGATAGCTGTCCAGATCACCGCCCACGCGGCTCATACTGATAGTAACGTTATCGCCCGCCGAGCCAAAAAAACGATAGGTCACCGCAGGTATATTATTGTCAATCGTCCCCTGCTGGCTCTGGCCGTACAGCACATCGATAAAGTTGCCTTCCTGGGCCAGATTGCCGCGCAGATCGAAGGAAAAACCGTAATCGCCGCCCTCGCTGGTGACAGCGGGGACTGAGACGGACACAAAATAAATCCCGTCAGTGTCAAAACTCGCGGTGAGCGCTGTGCCATCGGCGGAGCGCTGAATTTCAGCGAAGCTGGCATTATAGAGGATCAAAAGCGGCTGGAACGCCCCTAATGGTTCAGGGGTCAGCGTCACCTGATCGCCTTCACCCGCCTCAAACCAGTAAAAACGGAGCGGGGTTTGACGAGTCAGGGTGTCGTTGATCCGGGAACCTGATGTGAGCGCGACAAGGCGGGTGCTGTCGCCCTGTTCCACCGGGGCATCTGAGACGGCGGGGGTCGACTCAACGGCAGGCTCAGTGACAGGTGTTGATTCGCCAGCAGGTGTGGGGGTCGGTAAAGCTGGTTGGACCGCCGCCGGATCAACGAGAACGGGTTCACCTTCAAAGCCCGCCGAGGTTAACGTCAGGCGGAAGGTACCTGTAATTTCCGCCAAACCGCCGCCAGCATGCGTCGATTGAATGATGTAACGCCCATCGCCAGGGATCACAAAGGTCAGGCGTGCATTCACACCGCCGCCGCTGTTATCATCGGTGATGAGTGGGCGGCGCGCCGAATCGTTAAGCACGAGGAAGGGATCAATTTCCCCGCCGGTGACTTCCATCGTGATGGTGATGACATCGTTACGCAGCGCGTCAAAGGCATAAAACGCGCTCGGCTGATCAGCGTTGAGGCTGCCATCGATCATCTGACCGTAAGCCAGAACCAGCATATCGTCCTGGGCATGAACACCCAGCACACCTAGCACACTCAGTAGAAAAAGAATGGTGAGTGTCAAAAAGAATTTTCGCATAACGGTTTATCCTCCCGTGACCCCCCACAGGACATTTTGCAGTGATTGTACGAGACAGCGCAAGTTTAGCCAAGTTGGGGTATAGTTGGGACTGTTAAAGCTTCTATCCAACCTGGAGTAAAGGACTTGTCTTTACCGAATACCATTGCAGTTGATGGCCCTGCCGGATCGGGCAAAAGCACCGTCGCATTTGCCGTTTCGCAGCGGATTGAGTACCTGTTTATCGATACAGGCGCGTTCTATCGCGCGATCACGCTCCTGGCAATCGAACGACAGCTTAATTTTGATGACCCCCAACAGATCGCCCAACTCGCTCAGAAGACCCGGCTGGATATGACCCCTGATCCAGGGGATGATCAGCGACAGTATACCCTGCTGGCCGATGGCGAGGATATTACGCTCAAAATTCATTCGCCCCTGGTAGACAGCAAGGTGTCCGTGGTGGCGGCTAACCCGGCTGTGCGCGATGCTTTGATGGATGTGCAGCGCATGGTGGCGCGGCGTGGCAAAGCGATTTTGGCCGGACGCGATATTGGCACCGTTGTTCTGCCGGATGCCGATCTCAAAGTTTATATTGATGCATCACTGGATATTCGCGCCGAACGACGATACCAGCAGCGGATTGATAACGGGGAAACGGCAGACCTGGACGCCATCCGTGAGGCGATGCGGGCACGCGATCAATATGACAGCAGCCGTAAAACCGCGCCGCTTCAACGGGCGAATGATGCGATTTATCTTGATACCACCACGCTGACCCTCGACGAGTCGATAGAAGCACTGTACCAGATCATCAAACAGCACCAGTCGGTGAAAACTGAAGGATAGGGTATGACGCTGCTTTATCTGGTTGCCGCATGGGTAACTGGGATTTTTCTGGCAGACGCAGCGAATTCATCTGCTGCTGAATTATGGCTGGCATTCGGAGCCGGGAGTTTTCTCCTGGCTCTTTTTGTAAGACACGAGCGGACCAAACGTTTAGCATTTATTGGCCTGGCCCTGCTTGCCTGCGGCGCAGCGCGAACCAGTTGGGCGGAACACCCCCTGGACAATAATCACATTGGACATTATCGGGGATGGAGTACCATAACCGGGATCATCAGCCGCGATGCGGACGTGCGGGAGCAGCATACCAACCTGACGATTGAAGCTGAACAGGTCGAGCAAAACGGGCGGCGCGTGGATGTGAAGGGAACCGTCCTGGCGCAAGTGCCGCGTTACGGGGAATACCGGTATGGAGATCGCGTCACGATTAGCGGATCGCTGCTAACGCCGCCTGAATTTGACGATTTTTCGTACCGGGATTATCTTGCGCGGCGCGGCGTGCATGTCATGATCCCCAATGCAGAAATTGAGATCGTGGAACACGACCAGGGACAACCCTGGTATGCGGCGCTGTATGATCTGAAAGCGCGGGCGCACCGCATCATTACGCGGCTGCTGCCCAGCCCACAAGCTCCGCTGTTGAGTGGGATACTGCTGGGTCTTGACACCGAAATTCCAACCGATGTACGGGAAGCCTTCAACAACACCGGGACATCGCATATTATTGCAATTTCAGGCGCGAATATCATCGTCGTGATGGGTGTTTTGATGCGCCTTTTTATCCCGCTGGCAGGCAAAAAACGCGCGAGTGGGATCACTCTGATCGGCGTGCTGCTGTATACGTTGTTCGTGGGAGCGGATGCGGCGGTAGTTCGGGCAGCAATCATGGGCGGGCTGGCACTGCTGGCAGCGCACCTGGGGCGGCGGGCTTACGGCTTAACCACGCTGGCGTTTGCCGTGTGGGTGATGTCGATGATCAACCCGCTCGTGCTGTGGGATATTGGATTCCAGTTGAGCGCGGCGGCAACGATTGGGCTGGTTGTATTCAGCGATCAATTTACTTCTTATCTGGAACGTTTTTTGAAGCGGCTATTTGCGCAGGATACCACACGCCAGATCGTGAAGTTCCTTTCTGAACCCCTGGCGGTCAGTCTCGCAGCGCAGATTACAACCACGCCGCTTATTTTGCTGTATTTCGGGCGGCTGTCGGTGGTCGGCTTGCTGGCGAATATTCTGATTGTTCCGGCGCAAAGCTATGTCATGGTTTTAGGCTGGCTGGCCGTGCTGATCGGACTGGTGTGGGAACCGCTGGGAGAACTGGCCGCCTGGGTGGTGTGGATTCCACTGACGTATACGTTAGAAGTGGTACGCAAAATGGGACGGTGGGATTGGGCGTCGATTTCATTTACCCTATCATCCACGTATGCCTGGCTATTCTATGGGGGATTATTGATCGTGGCTTGGCTGCGTTTTCAACATCCTGATGATCGAGCGGCACTGTTCCGGCGTCTTCAGCAGCGCGCGGTGGTCTATGGGCTGATGGTGAGCGGCGCGATTCTGGCGATCCTGGTGTGGGCCGCCGCGCTCAACCAACCGGATAGGCGGCTGCATGTGTGGTTTCTCGACGTGGGGCATGGGCATGCGGTACTGATCCAGACGCCACAAGGGAGTCAAATTCTGGTAGATGGTGGGCCGAATCCCAGCCAACTCCGGCAGGCAGTCGGCGATGTGCTGCCGTTCTGGGACAAGGCGCTGGACGTGGTGATCATGACTCAGGCGGAAGATGCCGCAATTGGCGGACTCCCTGCCCTGTTGGAACGGTACTCGGTCAAGCTGGCGCTGACAAATGGACAGCGCAGCGAAACTTTAGAGCGGGCATGGGCGGATCAGAAGACGAAAGTGCAGCCCGTCACGGCGGGATACCAGCTTCAAACACAGGATGGGGTTCGGATCGAGGTTCTCAGCCCACAAACAACGCCTAGCAGCGAGGATGATTCAAAACGAGTGTCAATGGTGCTGCGGCTGAGTTATGGCGATACCAGCTTTTTGATCACACCCAATATGGATGTCGAGGCGGGAGAAGCGCTCATCCAGGCGGGGTGGTATGTGGGGAGTACGGTGCTTGAACTCCCGGCGTATGGGCGCGACGAGGAAAATTCAGCCGATTTTCTGGATAAAGTCGGACCGCAGATGGCGGTGGTTTCAGTCGGAGCCGGGAACCGGGCCAATCTGCCGGACCCGGCGGTTGCGGAACGGCTACAAGCCCCGCTGTATCGCACGGATCAGCAGGGCACCATTGAAATAGTCACGGATGGAAAAAAGCTGTGGGTTTATACCCATGATTAGGCACGCGCCCGCTCCATAAACCAGGATTGGGAATTGAGCGGCGGTTGTCCATTTTCGGGCTTCAGACGCCGGTAGGTGCCGTCCGGTTGGAGTTCACGCGCTTTGACGTTATCCGCCATTTCGATGGTAAGAATTTCATTGAGGATACGCGACTTGAGCGCCGCATCCTCCACCGGGAAAATGGTTTCGACGCGGCGATCCAGGTTACGCGGCATCAAGTCAGCACTACCCATGTAAATTTCTTCCTGGCCGTCATTGGTGAAGTAGTAAATGCGGGGGTGTTCAAGAAAACGTCCGACCACACTGGTCACACGAATGTTCTCGCTGACACCCTTGATCCCAGGCCGCAGACAGCAAATTCCACGAACGAATAATATCACTTTTACCCCGGCGATGGATGCTTCATAGAGCCGCCGGATCAGTTTGGAATCGACCAGGGCATTCATCTTAAAAATGAGGCGTGCTGGGCGTCCCGCACGGGCATGTTCGATTTCGCGCAGAATCAACGCTTCGAACTGGTCACGCAAATATTCCGGTGCAACCAGCAGTTTTTTATAGGCGGCTGCCGGTGCGTATCCGGTCAGGCGGTTGAAAAGTTCGCTGGCGTCAATCCCGATGTCATCCTGGCAGGTGAACATGCCAATATCACTGTACATCCGGGCGGTGCTGGCGTTGTAGTTACCGGTGCTGAGATGGACATAACGCCGCAAGCCATCTTCTTCTTTGCGGACGACCAGCGCCACTTTACAGTGGGTTTTCAAGCCGACCAAACCATAGACCACATGCACACCCTGCGCTTCCAGCTTGCGCGCCCACACGATATTGTTTTCTTCGTCGAACCGAGCTTTGAGTTCAACCAGCACGGCGACCTGCTTCCCATTCTCCTGGGCTTCAAGCAGCGCATTGACGATGGGAGAATTATTACCGACCCGGTACAAGGTGGTTTTGATGGCTAAGACCTGGGGATCGTAGGCGGCGGTACGGATAAACTGGATGACAGGCAAAAACGAATCGTAGGGATGGTACAATAAAATATCCTGGGCGCGGATCGCGGAGAAGATGTCGTCATGCTGATCAAAGATTGGCGGACGCACCGGCACAAAAGGCGGATATTTTAAGGACGGCACATCAAGGTCCGCTAATTCGAAAAGCTGGCTCATACCGAGTGGGCCATTGGCGGTGTAAATGTCGGAGCGCTCAATGTTGAGGAAACCTTTTAACAGTTCGACCAGGGTCTTGGGCATGGACTCCTGAACTTCCATGCGCACGACACGCCCAAAACGCCGCTGCCGGACCCCCGCCTCAATCGTCTCTAACAAATCGGGCGCTTCGTCTTCTTCAATTTCCATGTCAGCATTACGCGTGACCCGGAAAGGATGGGATTCTAAAATCTGCATACCGGGGAAGAGTTTCCCCAAATTGGCCGCAATAATTTCTTCTAAGTAAACAAACTGCTTTTTGCGCCCGGCTTTGGTCCCCAGATGCTTCTGCGCCATATCATGGGCGGCGACAATACGGGGCAGCGTAGGCGGCACTTTGACGCGGGCAAACCGTTCCTGCCCTTTTTCGTCACGCAGCAGCACGGCCAGATTGAGACTTAAATTTGAAATATGGGGAAAGGGGCGACCTGGATCAACGGCCAGCGGCGTCAGCACCGGGAAAATCTCGTTTTCATAAAAAATCTGAAGGGCTTTCTGACGTTCCTCGTTCAGGTCGGCATAGGGAACAACATATAAACCTTCCACATCTAAGGCCGGGATCAGCTCATCCTGGTAGAGGCGGTACTGGTTGTCGAGCATGGGCTGGAAGCGTTTGCGAATCGCAGCGAGCTGCTGGGCGGGGGTCAGACCATCGGCAGGCGTTTCGATCACCCCGGCGGCGACCTGTTCGCGCAGGCCAGAGACGCGAATCATGAAAAACTCGTCCATGTTGTTGGCAAAAATCGCCAGAAACTTCACCCGTTCGAGCAGCGGAATAGTCGGATCAAGCGCCTCTTCCAGCACGCGATAGTTAAATTCCAGCATACTGAGTTCGCGGTTGATATACAGCGCAGGGTCGCGCAGATCAACATCACCAGTGGGGGGCAGCGACTGAGCATCCAGTGCTTGTTTATCCATCGTAACAATCCATCTTTGTCAAAAAAGTATGCCTGAAAGTATAGCACATCTGTGGGGCAAGCGTTGGCTTTCCATCGAGTGCAAGGTATGATCCTGGGGTTATCATCCTCACTAGAGGGATATTATGCAGCGTTATATCGTGATGTTCGTATTTATCATTTGCCTGATGATCAGTCTGGCGTGCCAGCCAGAGTCGAAAACTTCTTCTGAACCGCGCGTGGTGACACAAACGCCGCGTTATACGAGCGTGCTATTCCAGACGGATACGCCGCCTACCGCCTTACCGGATAAAGCCGCAACTGATGAGACTCAGCCTGAGGACACGGTGCAATCTGCCATCCGGTACGATATTTCGGCGGAACTCAACTGGACTACCCACACGATGCAGGTTGAACAGCAAGTGACCTACCGCAACCTGTATGAACAGCGGCAGAACGAAATTGCGTTTAATGTCGAAGTGAACCAGGAACCAGGCGATTTCACGTTAAAGCATATCCTCGTGGACAAAAAACGCGCGGATTACAGCCTGAACGGTACGCAGTTGGTCGTTGCGCAAGCCGTCGATTCGAAGGCGACAGTCCATCTCACGTTGAGCTATACGCTAACCATTCCGGTGACGGTTGATGGCTACCGTAAGAATCACCTCGGCTATTGGGGATACAGTTCGCGCCAACTCAACCTGGGTATGTGGTTCCCGCTGGTCGCCGGATATGATCCATATAACAGTTGGATCACGCCGACTTACTACTGGCTGGGCGAACAGAGTGTTACGCCGAGCGCCGATTTTTATGTTGATTTTTCGATCAAAAATGCGCCGGATGAAATTCATATTGCAGGGCCGGGCAAGGTCAGCAAAAAAGCTGAACACACGTGGCGCTTTGAATTGCAGCAGGCGCGCGATCTGGTGCTGTCGGTGTCAGAGCAGTATCGCACGCTCAGCACCCGAACCGATTCTGGTGTTACCGTCGAACTCTTTTACTTCCCTACATTCGAGACACTGGATACGCCGCGCTATGCGCTCCAAACAGCGGCGGATGCCCTCGCACTGTACGAAAAATTATACGGTCCATATCCTCATGGGCGGATGGTGATCGTTGAAGGCGACTTTCCCGATGGAATGGAATTCAGCGGGCTGGTGTTCGTCAGTGAGGCATGGTTCCGAACGTGGCAGGGGATCCCGAACGACTGGCTGACATTGATCACGGTGCATGAGGTCGCGCACCAGTGGTGGTACTGTATTGTGGGCAGCGATCAGGGGAATACGCCGTATCTGGATGAAGCCTTAGCGATTTATAGTGAAGTGCTGTATCTGGAACACACTTACCCTGAACTGGTAGACTGGTGGTGGCAGTTCCGTGTCACGATGTACACGCCCAGCGGCTATGTAGATGCGACGGTCTACGATTTTTATTCCCCGCGCGGTTATATTAACGCGGTGTATCTGCGGGGGGCGTTGATGATGCAGGAACTGCGAAAACAACTGGGTGATGAAGCGTTTTGGGCGTGGATCAAAGCCTATGTTCAAAAGATGAACGGGCAGATCGCCAAGCCAGCCGATTTTTGGGGCACGCTGTCGTATAGTGCTTATGAGGCAGTTGCCGGAATCCGACAAGCGTACTTAAAAGAAGCGAATATTTTAGCCACGCAAGCGGATCATATCCCCTGATGTTTACATGATCTTGCGCGGGCGATATTGAATCGCCTCGGCTAAATGGCCGATTTCGATAGTTTCGCAGTCTGCCAGATCGGCGATAGTGCGGCTGAGTTTGAGGATACGATGGTAAGCGCGCGCGCTGAGCTGCATCTGGCGCAGGGTTGTATTCAACAACTGCTGGCCCGCCGCATCCGGGTGGCAAAAACGCCGGATGTCACTTGCGCCCATGTCGGCGTTGGACTGCAAGCGGGGTTCCCCACGAAAGCGAATCCGCTGGCGATCTCGCGCCGCTTCGACACGAGCACGGATGGCCGACGAAGGCTCACCCCGGCGATCATCGGTCAGTTTATCGTAATCCACACGCGGGACATCCACATGAATATCGATGCGATCTAACATCGGGCCAGAAAGCCGCTGCTGGTAACGGCGGATCGCAGAGATTGAGCAGGTGCATTCCTTCACCGGATCGCCGTAGTAGCCACAGGGGCACGGATTCATGGCAGCGACCAACATAAAATTAGCCGGAAACATCAACGCGACCTGGGCACGGCTGATGGTCACAATTTTGTCTTCAATCGGCTGGCGGAGCACTTCGAGCGAATGCGAGCCATATTCCAACAGCTCGTCCAGAAAGAGCAACCCATGATGGGCCAGCGATACTTCACCAGGGCGCGGCCATGATCCGCCGCCGATCAAACCCGCCTCACTCACGGTGTGGTGCGGCGCGCGGAACGGGCGAACCCGGATCAACGGTTTGCCGGGCGGGAGTTTGTCGGCGACGGAGTAAATCTGTGTGACCTCAAGCGCCTCTTCCAGTGACATCGTAGGTAAAATGCCCGGTAAAGCGCGGGCCAACAGGGTCTTGCCGACTCCGGGCGGGCCAACCATCAAAAGATTATGCGAACCAGCGGCGGCAACCTCCAGCGCTCTTTTGACGTGCTCCTGACCGCAGGCATTCTTACAACAAGACCTCATCTTTGACCTATCGTCTCGTGTACTCCTTGCACGATAACACCATCTCTCGCGTGGAAGTGGAGTTGTCATGATCATCTGCGTGTTGGCGGGGCGCAACGTGTCCGCTCCTTTTGTCGTCATTTGCCGATTAGACCCCAACCGTCCCATTCGAGTGTGAGGAGTGAAGCAAATGAACGAGACCCTGGATATGGAAACCCTCTATCGTGAAGAGCGCCAGCGCTGGCTGCATGACGAAGCGCCGCGCCGGTCGTTTCGGGATGTGGTGGCCGACAGCGTCCCCTACTGGATTGTGATTGTCGCCCTGGTGCTGTTCGGTCTCTCCGCCCCGCACACCGCCGATATCTTCAACATGCTCACACCTGGGTGGGGATTCATCGCCCCAGTGGGTGTTGAGTTCGGTCTCTTGTATGCGGCCTTCCGGCGCCGACTGGCTCAATCCCGCGACCAGACGCTTCCCTGGACCTTGTGGGCCATGGAAGTGTTGCTCTTCGTGACCTCTATTCTGGTCAACGGTGCCGGTTCGTTGGTGTCGGTCGTCGCGGCCAACCACCTGGAAAGCCTCTCCTTTTCGGCCATTGTCCACAGTTTCGATACCCTGCCTGCCACGAGCCAGGCAGCACTCGTCATGGCCGATCTGGCCGCGTTCATCATCCCGATCGGCACGCTGGTGGCCGGTGATGGACTGGCGGACCTGACGCTTGAGCAGGGCGAGCAAACCGACTTCCGTGAGCGCCAGTGGCAGGAGGTTGAGTTCACGGTCGTCTACCGTGCCGTCTTTGTGCGGTATCTGCAGACTGGCCTGGATGAACGAGATGCTCGCCGGCGTGTGCTGTCTGAAGTCAAGGGCTATCTGGGTACCGGACAGTCGTCCGCTGTCCGTTTATTGTCCGCAGGAACCGGACAGAGCGAACACCGGACCAACGGACGCCATGGCGTCAAAGCGTGTGTCCGTGAGCATCTGGACTCCAATCCCGCCCTGGAGGCGCTTTCGGTGAACCAGGTGTTGTCCGAACTGACGAGTGCTGGCGTCAGAGCGGGGCGCACAACCATTGCAGAAGTACTGGCAGAACGGCGAAATCGAGAATGACACCGTGTGGTCTGAATTGACGCACCACTATTCGCCGAACAGAGAGAGGCTCAAGCTGCAAGCACAACACGATCCCCCGTGCGATGTACGCCCAAGACACTTTGCCCCATGCAAAGTGTCCACATTCCGCATCTTTTCGCGTGGAAAGTCCGCTTGTGCGTCGGAATTCACTTGGCATAGATTTACGGTGAAGAGCCTCAACTGACTCCGGAAGTTGTGGCCCGCCTCTGTCCCAAAGATTTCGACGGCATACAGCCCACATAGGGCCTGTTTTAGGGGTACGGGCTATTTCTCGCCTCAATTATGGATTGACTTGCCCGAAATGTGGCCAATCAAGCGTGCATCAGTCAGTAGTTCACCACTACCTGAAAATTCATGCTTGACCTAGAGTTCACTCAAGGTTGTAGCATAGAAATGTTAAATAGACATGGTGAGTGAAAAAGAGAAAACATGCTGCAAAAACGACTGCTTGGAAGAAGTAAGCTTGAGGTGGGCGCATTAGGACTGGGATGTATGTCTATCGGCGGTTCTATGATACGGGGCGAAACCGGGACGGACCATCTGTTTTATTTGGGCGAAGTTGACGACTCCGAATCACTGCGGGCGCTCCATCTTGCCCTGGCTAGCGGCGTTACTTTCTATGACACCGCCGCCGCCTACGGGGCTGGGAAAAGTGAGCGGTTACTCGGTCGTGCTTTTGCACACTGCCGGGATCAGGTCATCCTGGCGACCAAGTTCGGCAAAAAGGTCGAAGAGGAGAGAAACTGGTTTGGGCTTTATACCAGTCCGGAAGAAGTGATCCAGAACCTGCACCGCGAATGCGAGGCCAGTCTGCGGCGATTGAATACTGATTATATCGACCTGTACCAGTTTCACTTAATGGACTTTCCCCTCGATCAGGCCGGAGAAGTGCGCGACATCCTGGAGACTCTCGTCTCAGAGGGTAAAATCCGCTTTTATGGTTGGAGCACGGACGATCTCGAACGGGCCAGTTTTTTTGCTCAGGGAGAGCATGGCACGGCGATCCAACTTCACCTGAATGTCGTGGGCGACGCGCCAAGAATGCTGGCCGTCTGTGATCGTTATGATCAGGCAGGTATCATTCGGGGGCCACTAGCCGGTGGATTTCTCAGCGGCAAATATACGCCGGAGAATCTGGATACAGTGTTAGCAGCCCAAGATTTCCGAACACGCCACCCCGAATGGTATGTTACAGCTTTGACAAAACTCCCTGATCTCCGTGAGGTACTGACTAGCGGCGGGCGAACACTGGTTCAGGGTGCGTTGGCCTGGATCTGGTCCCGCAGCGAACGCACCATCCCCATCCCCGGCTTTCGGACGGTGGCTCAAGTCGAAGAAAATATTCAGGCAATGAACTTTGGCCCACTAACCATCGATCAGATGGATCAGATTGATCAGATTCTGGGACGGTAAAGGGAGTGTTTTATGCGAATTCAAGAAGTATCAGTGGAGACCGGGTTGAGCATTCACACCCTACGCTATTACGAACAAATTGGACTGGTCGCACCTATCTCCCGCCAGCAGAACGGGCATCGTCTTTATTCCGAGGACGATGTGTACCGGATCGTTTTCGTGATCCAATTGCGTGCTTCTGGAATGCCCATTGCGGACATCCAGCGTTATGTTGAACTCGCCCAACAAGGGGACAGCACAGTAATGCAGCGGCTGTCCTTACTTGAAGAACACCAAACCAGAGTAAAACAGAAGATCGAGGAACTTGGTCGGCATCTTGAATTAATAAGCGGCAAGATTGCTCACTATCGGGACTATTATCGACAGCAGCTTGAACGAGAAGGCTAATAGCGGGTTATCTTTTTTGAGTTAGTGGTGAAAAACCGACTGATGAGGCGTGAAAAAGCACTCCGGTGGACCTGGTCGTTTACTGAGGTTTACAACTGGCACCAACTCATGGGACAGAGCTTGCTGAACGGGAAACCGTTCAGCAAGCCGGAGTTCAGGAACGGTGAGAGGCTAACCTTGATGCTGGCGCAGGATTTGATCCCCTATCTGGGCGAAACCAAGTTCGTTACGAAGTCATACATATGATCAGGAAGGGACAAATCGAAGGCGTTGAAAAGGGAAATAGCCAAACCCAACAGCAGTTCATCGCCGGACTGTTTGGATTAGTTGTGTAAGCTCCTGACCTCTGGTTGGCCCCTTTTTGCCTACTTGGCCCTTATGCTAGTTTTCGTTGAATAAAACGCAGTCTCCCGGTAAGGTATGGAGTAGAGCATCCAAACTCATTCCAAGCCGACCAGGAGACACCCCAATGATAGACAGTTTTGATGATTTTTGCCTGTACGTGTATGTGATGGTCGATGATGTTATGCAACAAATAGCGCCGCTGCTCAAGCGCTGAGGACCAGCACCGGAATGCAGCGACAGTGAACTGATCACGATGGCTCTGGTCGGCGAATGTCGCGGGTGGGACTTGGAAACCGATATGCTCAGTTACTGGGGAGAACATGGCGACCTGTTTCCGCGCCTTCCCTGCCAAAGCCGGTTCAATCGGCGGCGGCGTAACTTGATGGGAGCGATCAATCTGATCCGTCAGGCCGTTTTGCAGCGGTTGGATGTGATCCCGGACCGGCAGTGTGCCATTGACAGCTTGCCCATTCCGGCGGTGCAATTTCATCTGGTCCCTGGTTCGACGGGGGATTGGTCGACGCATGGAGCAACCTTTGGCAAGGTGTCGTCCAAGAAGCTCACGATCTTCGGCTACAAGCTGCATCTGTTGATTACCCGGGGCGGGGTGATTCTGGATTTTGAACTGGCCCCCGCCAATGAGGGGGATTTGAAAGTGAGTGTTGAGTTGTTGGAGCAACACACGGACTTGACGGTATATGGCGACAAAGGCTACATCAGCGCCGTTGTCGCGGCTGAGTTGCTGCGCGCTAATCGCCTGCGGCTCTTGACCCTGCCTCGTGCTAACCAGAAAACTCAGGCGCCCGCGTCCGTTCGCAAGCTGTCGGCGATTTCATCGACATTGCGCTGCACATGACTGCGACAGAGTTGATGGTCGAGGCCCAGTTCGTCCGCGACTTCCTGATAGCTGCCCCCGTCGTCACTCACCATCACTTCGGCTTTAACCTGCGCCGCTACCACACGGATCAGGTCCACCACCTCTTCTTTTTCTTCGCTCACGATCAGGTCCAAGCCCAACAGGTCGCCCGTCCGGTCATCCACCACGACCTGCAATCCGACCTTCTCCCCTTTGACTTTCACATAGGTTCCGTCCGTGCCAATCACCGCGCGTTTCTTACTCCGTTCGACCGCTTGGCTTTGACGCTGACGGGACTTCATCCCTGCCGCTTGCACATTCTCATACACCGTTGTCTTTCCAATTTCCAGACCCAAGGCCGTGAGAAAATCCGCAACCGCGCCATAACTCAACCCCAGCACATACAACAGCACACTCATGCCTTTCAGCCGCTCACTCTGCTGCGCTCCCTTGCTCACGCCCTGCGGATAGACCCGAAAGGTCCGTTGGCACCGTAGGCATTTCAGTCGGTAGCTGCATACCTCATTGTGGTCCAAGTCCCGTAGAACTTTGTGTTCGCCCTTGATCCCGTGCCGCTTGAATTGCTGACCGCCACATCCATACGGACACTGTTCTGTTTCGTGATATTTTGTGGGGTTCACTTGGGGCAAGCGCACACTGATCCGCATTTTCTCCTCCTCCCCAAGTTTACCTCTCCTTTCCCATTCCTCGAACGATCACGCTTTCCCGGCCTAGAAAAAAACTAGCATAAGGCCCTAGTAGGCCAATTGCTGTGAATGGTAGGAGCATGTTTGGTTCCGCCGTCTGACTTTACCATAGGGTATCGTTTTTGGCCGCAACCATTACCGGATCTCGCAAGCTTCCAATGGGAAAGCGCCAGATCCGGTTTTTCTGTGGATCAGCGATAGACACCGTATTGTTTTGCGGTATCAATCATGGCGTGAACATTTTCGGGGGTGCTGTCGTCGAGAACCGCGCCGTTAGCCAGAATATAGCCGCCATCCTGAGCGACATCATCGATCAGTTTTTTGACATAATTGGCCACTTCTTCCGGTGTTCCGGCTTTCAGCAGCGAACCGGGTACGTTGCCACCAAAACAGGCCCAACCACCCAGCTTCTTTTTAACTTCTCGCATATCCGTTTGGTCGAACAGCCAGACCGTGTGCCCAGCCGGAATGTCGGGATCGGCTATGATATCCAGGCGTTGGTTATAACCACCCTCAACGAACAGATAGGGAATCGTGCCGGCTTCGATCAATCCCAGAATAACGGCCTTCAAGGTCGGCCAGTAGAATTTTGCGAAATCCTTGTTCGACATGAAACCGTCTGCTCCCTTGTGCAGCGGCATGAAGATCAGCGGATTATCGTTGGCGTTAGCATTCCGCACGCCCATCTCAATCGCAATCGGAACCAAGCGATCCAGGGCTGTAAGCAGTTTATCTGGCTGGCGGTACATATCCAGCATGATGCCCCGCGTGCCGCGCATCGTATCACCCAGGGTGTCGAATGGGGCCTTAGTAAAACCGCCCGTTGTGCTTGGCAGACCCAGCCCGGCGATGGATGCTCCCTCAATTGGTCCCACAGCCGAAATCCATTCCATAACGGCCTGACCTGCTTCCAGGAAGGTCTTAAATGCGGCCTGCACATCCGGTATGCCCGCCGGAATCAAGCCGAGTCCGACGAAAGGCATCTCGATAATGTCGGTCCAGGGTCCAAGCATCTGCCACGGTCCCAACGCCCCCAGAACATGCGGCAGGTAACTGCGCATAAAGTAATTACTCGGATCAGTAATAAAAGCATCGTAATCATTAGATGCCATGTATTCGCCTTCAACACACTGGTACGAGCTGTCGGGTGGCGTGCCGTGACCGGGCCAGCGATAGATTTTGTAATCGAGCATGTCAAAAACCTTGCCCGGTCCAATCAATGCCGCGCTTACCAGCGCATCGGGCATAAAGTCGGCATTGAATTTTTTCCAGGCGTCGCCGAGCTTACCGTAATCGTACATGGCTTCTTGAACGGTGATCCCGGCATAGTGAGCAGGATAGACACCCCACCAGGGTACGATTGGGATACGTTCAGGTTTTTTCAACTGAATAACATCTTTGATCATCTTGGCGCGCTGACGGTATCCCTGTTCTGCCGCAGGGCTGGCAAACTCGATTTTGGCTAGCGCCCAGCTTTGGAGGCGGGCTTCTTGCCGCTCTTTTGGTGACAGTTTATTCCAGTTTTCAGGTATGGTGAACATCTCTTAACCTCCTGTCCACTGCTTCGCCAGGCTGACGGCTGCCATAGCATCGCGTCCGTAAGCGTCAGCGCCAGTGTACTCGCGGATTTGCTCATCGATCTGACCGCCGCCGATCATGACTTTCACATTCAGTCCGGCTTCTTTCAGGGCAACAACAGTAGCTTTCATCGGATCATAGGCCAATGTCAGGAAACCACTCAGCCCAACTATCGTTGCGCCGGTTTCTTGGACGGCCTTGACAAACTTTGCGGGCGGCACGTCTACACCCAGATCTGTCACCGCAAAACCGTTGATATCCAGCATGAAGGCCACAATATCTTTTGCAATATCATGGATGTCGCCCTCGACGGTGCCCAACACGATCGAGCCGAGCTTTTTCGCTTCCGCAGCTCCGGTCATCATGGGCTTGACTTTTTCTGTGATCTCCTTGAGCACCTCACCAGCCAGCATCAGTTCGGGTACAAAACAGTCACCCGTTTCAAAACGCGCTCCAATGATCTCCATCGCCTTGCGACAGGCTTCCAGAATCTTCAGCGGGTCTGTCTTGCTGGCGATGAGTTCATCGGTGATTTTCAGCGCGTCTTCCTCGCGCATTTCGGTAATAGCGTCTATCAGTTTCTGTAACATAGTCCAATCCTTTTACTTATGAAAGGCTTTTTTATGGCACATGAAGTCCTTAATTTCTGTCGATAGCTCCCCTCCTAGTCAAAGACTCCGGCACGTGACGCGCGGACGAAATTTAGACAATGTTTATCACGGCCTAACACCAATTCGGTGGCAAGAACAGCGGCACGTATTTCTGAATCCAGTGGATCTAAGATGGCGCTGTCCAAACCAGCCTGCATCGCCAACGTTAAAAATGTGCGGTTGATATAGGCGCGCGCCGGTAACCCGAATGAGATGTTGCTCAGTCCGATGGTGAGATGAGCATCGGGAAATTCCTGGCGAACCTGACGCATGGTGTCAAGCGCGATCACCGCGCTGTTGGTATTGGTTCCAATCGTCATGGCCAGTGTATCAACATAAACGTTAGCATCCGGGATGCCGCTGGTACGCGTGTATTCGATCAAACGGCGGATGATATTCAGGCGTTCCTGGCTGGTTTCGGGTATTGCCTTTTCATCCATCGACAGAGCGATTACCTGACATCCATGCTCCGCAACGATAGGCGCCATGTTTTTTAGTCGTTCCGGCTCCCCGCTGATCGAATTAATCATCGGCGTTTTGTTAACCACCTCGATTGCGGCGGTCAGCGCTTTGGGATTAGCACTGTCAAGACAGAGCGGTATGTCAGTGACTGCCTGCACCTGTTCAATAAGCCAGATGAGATCGTCTATCTCCCGATCAGGGTGCGTACCAGCGTTCACATCAAGCCAATGTGAACCCGCCTCGGCCTGTTTCGCTGCCAGGTTCTTGATATATTCGACGTCCCGTTCGGCGATAGCCTGGGCAACCCGCTTGCGCGTGCCATTAATTTTCTCACCAATAATTTGCATAAAAACTCCTTTCTTATGGGGTCCGAATTTCATCAGGGAAAAGCATGCCATATGCAAACAAACGTTTAAATCGAGGGTTGGTTGTCAGTTCAATGTATTGCGTCTGTTTTGCAATCTGGCGCGCCCGCTCTCGTTCTTGTCGAGATACCAGCGCCCGTTTTGCGCCTAACACCGCTGCATTCCCGATTTGGCGGTATTCAGCATGAGGGAAATCGGGAAGTAGACCAATCGCCAGGGCACTTTGCAGATTAAGATAAGTTCCAAATGCACCGGCAATCAATACTGTCTCAACTTCCTCATAGCTGATCCCGGCACTATCCAGCAGTACATCCAGCCCGGCCCGGACAGCGCCTTTTGCCAACTGAATCTCGTTTATATCTTTCTGTGAAATGACAATATCACGCTGACCGCCGCTTTGTTTTTCATGCACCAATAAGAACTCCGGCCCGTGTCGCCCTTCATATACCCGGCTGCTGCTGCGGTCGAGGCGACCATGTGCGTTGATGAGATTCCAGCGATGAAGTTCTGCAATTGCATCCACAATACCGGATCCACAAAGGCCAATGGCAGGCGCATCATCGATCGTTTGGAGTTGGATGTGCGTATCAGTCAGTCTCACCGCCTCAATTGCACCGGAGGTCGCCCGCATACCGTCGCTGATATGCGCACCTTCAAAAGCCGGACCAGATGCACAAGAGACAGCCGCCAAAAAGCCTTCACCCGGTTGCGCCAGTGTGATCTCAGTATTGGTGCCAATATCAATCCCAAGCGTTACCCGATCAGTATGATCCAGGTCACTGGCAAGGATCATTGCAACATGATCGGCCCCTACAAAGCCGCCGATGCCCGGCAGAATATGCACGTAAGCTCCAGGCGCAGTACGCAGATTTAAGTCACGCGCTTTAATGTCCAACGCGGTCTCACTGGCGGCCACATAGGGCGCTGCGGCCAGTTGATTTACAGGGAATTGCAGCAGGAGATGTGTCATTGCCGTGTTACCCACAATGCACATATCAGCTACCTGCTCACGTTCGACACCCGCTCGTTGGAGCAAATCGCCGAGCAGTTCATCCAGTGCCGAACGGATCATAGTTGCCAGCATCTGAGCGCCACCCTCATTCCGGCGTGTGAAAACCAGACGGCTGATGACATCCTCTCCATATCCAATTTGCGGGTTCATGATCCCGGCAACAGCCAGATCGTGACCGTGCTCCAAATCGACCAGATGGGCGGCGATTTTGGTTGTTCCCAGGTCTACAGCCAGACCAACCGGCCTGGCATCAATGGGTGCAATCCCGATTATCTCGTCCTCACGAATGGTTACCGTCATTTGCCAGTCAACTATTCTGGCGTTTTGAGAAATCTGTCTGACTACAAAGGGATCAATACTTAAGCTAAACAGATTGTGAGTTAGCTCCAAGGTATCAATAATCCGCTGTGTATCGGCTCGTAAATCTTGTAGGTTGGGCGCGGGCGCGGCGATCGGATAATTTTGGATTATCGGGTCAAGCGTTACTGTTTGCTCAATTCCCGAAATTTGCAGCCGCTGGTCCATGACCAGTGAGCGTTTCGGGATATGTACTTTGACATCACCCTCGGCATGGACACAGCAAGCCAACCGCTCGCCACGATTCAGTTCAGCATCAGTAAGTATGGATTTTTCAGAGGCGTTAGGACTTGTAACTGCACCCTCAATCACGGCAATTCGACACTGCCCACATCTACCCTGACCGCCACAATCTGAAGTCAGTTCGACACCGGAAAGCCGCGCAGCATCCAAGAGTGTTGTCCCTGTGACTACCTCGATGCGTTTGCCAACAGGCTCAAAGTCTATTTCAGACATGCCTCTACCCATTGTTATCAGGGCTAAATGTGATCAAGTTGCCAGTGGTGGTAACCGTCGTCTTAAAGTCAGCATACGTAACAATTTGTCCGGGTTGAGCAATAACAAAGTCCTCATCATCCCAGGGTCCCCAAATCATTTTTTTAATTAACCGGTTTGAACCTGGAATTTCTTCGTATTTCAAATTGAACTTCGCTGCTGCCTCGCGGGCATAAGCGCGGTAGTGTTCCTGATTTTGCTGTCCGGTGTCGATAAAGGCCAACCGGGTGTAATGTTTGAGCATTAACTGCATCATCCGGTCAGCGCGTTCTACTCCGTAACGTTCGACCAAACGTTTGTGTTCTTCAAAGGGAGTATCGTTAACTTCGATCCATCCTTTGGTCAGGTAGTAAGTACCCGGTGTTTGGCCTGACTGGTACTCGTATGCTTCGCGCGAGCCAAGAAAAATAGCGATGCAGTCATCGACATGTGGGATAATTAAGGTACAATTTGTGGCCCGCAAACCAACCACAGCCATCGCGCACAAACCATATCCCAGTATGATCGTGTCTGCCTGATCACTCGCTTGATCAATGGCTTGTTGCAGCGCCGTTTTGAGACCTTCGGGCCGGAGATGCAGGCCAAAATCTAGCGCATCATAGGGGATGTCAGGAGGCAGAATAGGCAGCATTTCCTCGATGACTGTCGCGCAAGCAATGATCTTCAATTTACTCATCGACAGCCTCACTAATAGGTCCTTATGCTAGATCGGGAAAGCAAGGGCTTTGATTTGCAGGAAATCAGGCTTGCCCAAGAAGCGATACAACGTATGAGCCGTCAATTTGGACATCAAACGCGCACACAGCCCCTCAAAGGTATGGGCATGATTGTGCTCAATATGAAACTGCTCGGTCAATTGTCCGTTGACGGTTTCGATAATTTGGCGCACCGCATTAAAGAGCCGCGACACGCATTTCATCTTTTGCGGCGCTCGCTGCCCGATTCCGATTTCGCTGACAGCATCCGAATTTTGACATCAAACATCGACCAGCAATACTGGTATGAAACCAACCTAATAAATCACTTTGCGCGGGCGGTATTGAATCGCCTCGGCAAGGTGTTCGATCTCAATTGTGTCATTCGCCGCAAGATCGGCAATCGTCCGGCTCAACTTGAGAATCCGGTGATAGGCACGCGCGCTCAACTGCATCTGGCGCAGCGTAGTGTTCAGCAACTGCTGTCCCTCGTTGGATGGCTTACAATAGCGCCGGATTTCGCCAGGCCCCATATCGGCATTCGCTTGCAGCCGCGCTTCATCCCGAAAACGAACGCGCTGTCGATCACGCGCCGCTTCGACACGCTCACGAATTGCTGAAGAACTTTCACCTCGCCGGTCATCGGTAAGCTTGTCATAATCCACCCGCGGCACGTCAATATGAATATCAATCCGATCCAGCAACGGACCTGATAGACGCTGTTGGTAACGCCGTACCTGCGCTGGCGAGCACGTACATTCCTTAACAGGATCGCCGTGAAATCCACAAGGACAGGGATTCATTGCCGCAACCAGCATGAAATTTGCCGGGAACGAAAGAGAGACGCGTGCGCGGCTGATAGTGACATGCTTGTCTTCAATCGGCTGGCGTAGTACTTCCAAAGCATGGGTGCCAAATTCGGGCATTTCATCGAGAAAAAGAACTCCACGGTGTGAAAGCGAGACTTCGCCGGGCCGAGGCAACGAACCACCACCGACCAAGCCGGCATCACTGATCGTATGGTGAGGTGCACGGAATGGACGAATCTGCACCAGGGGATTATCGGGCGGTAGCAAATCTGCCACTGAATAGATGCGCGTTACTTCAAGCGCTTCGTCGAGTGACATCGTCGGCAGAATACCAGGCAACGCCCGCGCGAGCAATGTTTTCCCAACGCCAGGCGGTCCAATCATAAGCACATTGTGCGAACCAGCCGCAGCAACTTCGAGCGCACGCTTAACATGTTGTTGACCTTTAATATCAGAGAAATTCGTTAACCCTCCCAAATCACCGGGTACTCTTAGGTTCATCTCGCCACGCACATAGGGGGCAATAACCTGCAGATCGTAAAGGTGTTCGACCAAATGCCCCAGCGAACGCACGGGGATTACGTCGATTTCTGGCACAAGTGCTGCCTGTGGAGCATCCTCTTCAGGCACATAGATACACTCGTACCCTTCTTGCCATGCACAATACGCAATCGGCAGGATACCGCCAATATGCCGCACCGTACCATCCAGTGAAAGTTCGCCCACAAATACCGCGCCGTTTAAACGATGCAATGGCACCTGATCAGTTGAGGCCAAGACGCCCATTGCTAATGGTAAATCGTAGGCTGGGCCCTCTTTACGCAGATTCGCTGGGGCAAGATTCGCGGTATATCGTTTATTGGGAAAATTCAAACCGCTATTGCGAATAGCCGACCGAACACGCTCGCGACTCTCTTGAACTGCCGCATCAGGCAAACCAACAACTGTAAACGCGGGCATCCCATGGGGATTAAAATCAACTTCTACCTGAACAATTTCACCTTCTAGTCCTACAATCGCGCATGAATAAACAGTCGAAAGCATGAGCATATCCGCCTTGGGATAGCAACAATAAAGGTACTATCAACAAATATATCCTAGCTCAAATGCTAGGTGCGGGAAAGTCAACTCCTCAAAATAATTATGCATGTCCTCGTTGGCGGTTTCAGCCTCTTGGCCGACTTATCTAGACACCAATCGCGGCGAAGTACACAATCCATAGTTCGTCTGTATCATGTGAGAATTAGTGAGGTGGATGGGTAGTCCAACCTTAAAATGCACGAGCCATCGGTGATTATCATCGCCAAGTGAGTCAACAGTCAAAATGATATGTGATCCAATCTTCAGCAACTTCACAAAGAGCGCGTTTCAGATACCTTTGCCCTTTTACATCGGCGAAGTCGGTCAAACCATCCAGGTCGTCAGGAACGCTCAGATCGATGTTCTGGCGCACATAGGGCGGGATGGGCTGAAGATCATAGAGATGTTCGACCAACTGGCCGAGGGAATGAACGGGAATGACATCAATGTCAGGAACAAGCGCCGCCTGAGATACATCTTCTTCGGGAACATAAATGCATTCGAAGCCTTCCTGCCACGCCCGATGAGCTACCGGAAGCACACCGCTGATATGGCGGACGCTGCCATCAAGGGAGAGTTCGCCGACGAACAAGGCCCCGGTGAGCCTGTGTAAGGGAACCTGATCGGTCGAGGCTAACACACCAATCGCAATTGGCAGGTCATAGGCAGGGCCGGCTTTGCGCAGACTGGCTGGCGCTAAATTTACGGTGTAATGCTTGTTGGGAAACTGTAAGCCACTGTTGCGAATGGCGGATCGGACACGTTCGTGGCTTTCCTGTACCGCCGTATCCGGCAGCCCCACCACCGTGAAGGAGGGCATACCATGCGGGTTAAAGTCCACCTCCACTTGAATAATTTCACCATTCAGACCCACAACAGCGCAAGAGAATACAGTAGAAAGCCTCGATAAGTATCCACACAGTTAGCCGATAATCCTTCTATCGTACGCGGATAGTTTAAGTGTGGCAAGCAAGCGATTATGATTTAGGGCTTTTTTTGCGCCCGCGATAGGGGATGTGAATCAGGCTGGCGGCTTTGCGTTTGGTTTCTTCGGGGCGGCGATCATAACGGGCGGTGGTTTGTACATTCGCATGGGCTAACATTTTCTGGACGGTCACAATGTCTGCCCCCGCATCCAACAGATCACCAGCCAGGGTACGGCGCAGATCGTGCGGCGAAAAGTGATCGACTCCGGCTTCATTGGCCCGCTTGGCAAGCAGATTATAAACGGCCTGTGTGCTCATCCGCCGGTTGACCAACTTTCCCATTTTGGTGATCGGCCAGAACAACGGTCCGGAATTATCGCCGCGAATGGCGATCCAATCTTCAAGGGCGCGGAATGCGCCGCTCTGGGGAATGTGGGCTAAATATTCTTTTTGACCCTTAGCCCCACGCACACGCAGCGTTTTGGCTGATGGATCATAATCATCCAGATCCAATTTGATCACGGATGCACGGCGAATGCCTGTCGCATACATCAACGCAATAATTGCAGCGTCACGAATACCTGCCGGTGTGGGATCAGATTCGCAGGTCATCACCAGGGCCGCGATCTCACCCGCATCCAAACTGCGCCCGGCGGGTAATGTATTGCCTTTGACCGCGCCTATATCGCGCGCACGCTGATAATCTTCCGCCGACATCAAGCCCAGCTTCCAGGCATGATGGAGCACCTGGCGCAGGGCCGACAGCATTTTGTTCGCCGTTGAGGGTTTGAACTGTTCCGCTAAACGAGAGCGAACGGCGGCGGTATGCTGATAACGCAAAGCGCCCCAATTTAATGACAGCGCATCCTGTTGGCCGTTGGTGAGAATGGCGGCAATGGTATCTAACGCCTGACGCATCGTGCGGCGCGAGCCTGGAGCCAGACTCGCCAGATAGACAGCTACCGGATGGTAATCAAGCGGCGGGGGCGATGATGGAATTAAACCAGATGGATTGTAGGAAGAAATTTCGTCAGCCACGGAGAATTTTCCAGTCGATTAGCGTTCTTGATGCACATCCATAATTCTATCCTTTTTTATTAGTTTTGAGAAGCACCATTCTCATAAGTTATTATCTGAAGCCAAAAGCCGCCCTGGAATCAAGCCAGAACAGCTTTGCGTTCTTTAGATGAAATAATCAGCTCGCGTTTTTGGCACGACGCCGATTGTTCCGATTCCGGCGGGATGACGGCTTGCCTGGTTTGACTGCCGCTTGCGGCTTATCAACCGTGATCACTGCCGGAGGTTCGACGGCATACGGATGTTCGGCAGCGGTTGGAATGTGCATGCGAATAAGGCGCTCAATATCTGTCAGATAGGGACGTTCATCCATATCGCAAAACGAATAGGCGATCCCTGATGCGCCTGCACGCCCGGTCCGTCCGATACGATGCACATAACTTTCGGGTTCGTTGGGTAGATCATAGTTGATAACGTGCGTGATGCTGTCCACATCGATACCCCGCGCCGCAATATCGGTTGCCACTAAAACACGCGCTGTCCCGGTCTTAAAGCTGGCAAGCGCCTGTTCACGCGCGGATTGAGATTTGTTGCCATGAATAGCGGCGGCTGATACTGATTCGCGTTTTAACAGGCGCACCACCTTATCGGCCCCATGTTTGGTGCGTGTAAACACCAAAACGCGTTTCATGGACTTATCCGCCAACAGATGATTGAGCAAGGCGGGTTTGTTGGGCTTTTCCACGAAAAAGATAGACTGCTGGATCGTCTCCACGGTTGTGGCAGCAGGAGCTACGGAAACCATAACCGGATCGGTCAGGATGCTGTTGGCAAGCGATTGGATATCGGCGGGCATGGTGGCCGAAAACAGCAGCGTTTGCCGCTTGACGGGCAAGTACATGATGATTTTTCGCACCGCATGAATGAAGCCCATATCGAGCATTCGATCCGCTTCATCCAACACAAACACTTCGAGGCGATCCAGCGAGATATAACCCTGATCAATCAGATCAAGCAGACGACCCGGCGTGGCAACTAACACATCTGCGCCCCGCCGCAGACGATCTACCTGCGGATTCTGATTCACGCCCCCGTAGATAGTCACCTGGCGGATAGACGTGTATTGACCATAAACACTGAAACTCTCACCAATCTGGCTCGCCAGTTCACGAGTCGGGGTGAGCACCAACGCGCGCAGATGGCGCGCGCCCTGAGCTTTACGGGTGGCTAAACGCTGTAAAATGGGCAGCGCAAAAGCGGCGGTTTTTCCAGTGCCTGTCTGGGCACAGCCCAGCAGATCTTTTCCGGCTAAAACAGACGGAATAGCCTGAGTCTGGATAGGGCTGGGTTCGGTATAACCTTCGGCGCGCACAGCACGCAGCAACGGTTCAATGAGCTGGAGTTCACTAAATTGCATAGCTTATTTGTCATCAATTCGGCTAAGAAGGATAACCGACACACGCGAGGTTATCTCTGAAGAACGGCAAGCGGAAGGGCGCGGGATGCGCGGTGCGTGGTAACAGTTCCGTGTAAGACGGCATAGTGTATCATACGAATGGTGGGATGACGATACTCGAATTTTTTGGGGCGGTTTCCCGCCCCTTTTAATGGGTGTAGCCATTCACCTGAACTAACTTGTGAATCGCACAAATCGCGGTCTGGGTCGAGGATGAATCGACGACCACGGAAAAGCAGTAATCACTGGCTCCCTGGGCGATGGCGAAAATATTTACATTCTGGTCGCCCAACGCGCCAAAGACACGTGCCGCTACACCGGACTGCAACCGCATCCCGGCACCGACGACAGCAAGAATTTCAACATCATCATTGATTGAGGCGTGCTCAATATCCTGACGGCCAAACTCAGTTGCAAGCTCAGCTTCAATAGCCAGCGCGACTTCACGGCTTTTGTCTTGCGGCACGACAAAACAGATACTTTGCTCGCTGGAAGACTGCGCGATCATCAACACGTTCGCGCCCTGTTTGGCGACCGCCGAAAAAGTACGGGCCGCAATACCCGGAACGCCAATCATGCCGCGACCAGCAACCGTAATGAGGCTTACATCGCGAATCGCCGTAACTGCCTTAATGGTGCCAGGGGTATTCTCGTCGCGACGGGTGATCAAAGTACCGGGAAAGGACGGGTTAAACGTATTTTTGACCCACACCGGAATGTCACGTTCGACACACGGCAACACCGTCTTGGCATGCAGCACCTTTGCGCCATAGTATGCCATTTCACCGACTTCATAGTAAGACAGCACCGGAATCACACGAGCTTCGGGCACAATACGCGGATCAGCGGTCATTACCCCGTCCACATCGGTCCAGATCCAAACCTCATCACTGTTGACATAGGCTCCTAGCAGTGCAGCGCTGTAATCACTACCGCCGCGTCCCAACGTGGTAATAACCCCCTCACGGGTTGCGCCGATAAAGCCGGTCACAACGGGCACGATTCCCTGCTGAAGGACCGGCAGCAGTCGCGTTTGAATCTGGGTCTCGGTTTCAGGAAACAGCACGCCTGCATTCTGGTACTGGTCATCCGTCATGATAAGCGAACTGGCACTCACAGTAACGCTGGGAATACCAAGCTGGCGAATTGCGGCGGAGACAATGGGCATCGACATGCGCTCACCCAACGAACTTACTTTGTCCATAGCTTTGGGGGACGCTTCGCGCAACACGTAAATACCATAACACAGGGTCTTAAACTCATCGATCAGGCCCATCACTTCATCGCGCAGCACAATCTGTTCGACTTCCGAGGGGATCAATGTCTGGATAGCGTTCTCGTGCTTCTCGCGCAGCTTATTTGATAGTGTAACATAAGAAGATGAATCGCCGGACATTGCAGTACGTGCGCCCTGGATCAACATATCGGTCACTTTGCTCATCGCCGAGCAGACTACGAGCACCTGATGACCCTGTTGGTAACTTTGTTCAACAATCCGTGCGACCTGGGCAATCGCCTCGGCGCTGCCAACTGAGGTGCCGCCAAACTTCATGGTAATGAGTGCCATGCCTGTCTCCTTAGGTCCCTAACACAAATAAAAAAACGTGGGGCCGGTTTGCTCCACGTTTTAGGTTTCTGAGGTGATGTTCTGTGCCCCTACCTACCTGAAGCAACCGGCATTTGACCGCCCGGTCATCATACCGGTGGTAGTCATGGTCATTGTGGTACCCATGAAGACCCCAAACATCAAACTGCCTCAAGATAGTAAAATTTCGCAGAATTAGAGAAAGTATAACACAGGATCAACCCGAAATAATGGGCAAAAGATACAAAAATCCCCTCTCGTGTGGAAAGGGGATTTTTCGTCGATCAGGAGGCTTCGGTTAGTCCGTTGTTTTTACGTTCCAGGTAGCGGCGAATAATCTTTTCAACCTCCAGCGCCGGGAAGACCGATGCTGATAGCAGCCATGTTATCGCCAATTCTGCACCATCCAGAGATACGGTATTCAGCAGATGCTGGAAACCGGGGACGTAAATAGCAACCATCTGTAACAGCATGGTGAACACGACGGCTACCCACAGCAGCTTATTTTTATGCAGTGGGGCACGGAAGAATGAGGTATCGCCGGAGTGTAACGCTGTGACCACAAAGAGTTGGGACAGCGCCAGAATGCCAAAAGCCACCGTGCGCGCAATTTCCAGCGCATGATCCGATGGGTCGAGCAGCTCTCCCCCATTGCGGTTCAGTGCCCAGATAAAGCCGAGAATGGTACTGGCTCCAAGCCAAGCGCCAACCCACAGCACCCGCCAACCCACACCGTGCGCAAAAATACTCTCGCGCGGGGGACGCGGTTTGCGGTCCATGACATCCGCTTCACCCGGCTCAAAACCGAGCGCAATGGCGGGTAAGCCGTCGGTCACGAGGTTCACCCACAAAATCTGGATTGCAAGCAAAGGAGCTTTGAGGCCAATCAACAGGGCAACAAACATGGTGCTGATTTCGCCCGAATTCGCGCTGAGCAGATAGCCAACGAACTTACGAATATTATCGTAGATCGTGCGGCCTTCTTCGACGGCGGCGACGATACTGGCAAAGTTATCATCGGTCAGAACCATATCCGCCGCGCCCTGGCTGACATCGGTGCCTGTAATGCCCATCGCCACGCCAATGTTGGCCTGTTTCAGGGCGGGTGCATCATTCACCCCGTCACCTGTCATCGCGACGATCTGACCGTGTGATTGGAGAGCTTTGACAATCCGCAGCTTGTGTTCAGGGGAAACACGCGCATAGACACTGGTGGTTGTAACCACTTGATTGAGTTGTTCTTCGGTCAGGGTGTCCAGTTCAACCCCGGTGAAGGCTTTGTCATTCGATTTCATGATCCCCAGTTGGCGGGCAATCGCTTCGGCGGTGAGCTTGTGATCGCCAGTGATCATCACCGTGCGAATACCGGCATGGTGAGCGACTTCAACCGCTCGTTTGGCTTCGGCACGCGGCGGATCTACGATGCCAATCAGCCCCAACAGAGTCAGCCCACGCTCTAAGGTTTCGGGTTCAAGTGGATCGGGAATAGAAGTCAGCGCCCGGTATCCCAGCCCGATAACACGCAGGCCCTCGCTTGCCATTTTTTCGATCTGTTTCTGCCATGTTTCCCGCCGCTCCGGGGTGAGTGATGCGGGACCAGAGGGCATTGTCTCCTGAGAAGCCCAGTTAACTAACTGATCCGGTGCCCCTTTGGTAAAGGAGACATAAGGCGCTTCTTCAAACAAATGCGCGGCAAAGCTACCTTTGGGTTGGTGAATGGTAGACATCGCTTTTCGTTCGGAACTGAAAGGAAGCTCAGCCACGCGCGGCAGGTCTTCTTCAAGCACATCACGGCCCCACCCGGCTTTGCGGGCAAGTACCAAAAGCGCGCCTTCTGTCGTATCACCTACCACCGTCCAACCCACATCTTCGCCCGGTTTTTCAAGATAGGCGTCGGTGTTGAGCGCTGCCGCTTGGAGAATGCGTGCCAGCACATCATCGTTAACCGGGTTGATTTGTTTATCGCCTTCAAAGAAGTCGCCTACCGGTTCATAACCAACCCCCGTCAGCCGTACATCGTCACGTCCGGGCAAGGCAAGCTCGGTTACAGTCATCTCGTTCCGGGTCAAGGTACCGGTCTTGTCGGAACAGATCACCGAAACAGAACCTAAGGTTTCGACTGCCGGAAGTTTACGAATCAGTGCCCGGCGTTTGATCATACGGCGTGCGCCGAGTGCCAGAGCGATAGTGATCACCGCCGGCAGACCTTCGGGGATAGCCGCAACCGCGAGGCTAATCGCCGTCAGGAACATTTCGCGAGCGTCTTCACCGCGGATAACGCCGGTCAAAAAGACCAGCGCACAAACAATCAACGCGGCTCCAGCTAACCACATGCCCATTTTGGACAGCCGTTCTTGCAGCGGTGTGCGGCCTTCTTCCACCCGCTGAAGCAGCGCGGCGATATTTCCGAGTTGGGTAGCGGCCCCGGTTGATGTGACGATCATTTCGGCGCGGCCATAGGTGACAGCCGTCCCCATATAGGCGATGTTACGCCGGTCAGCCAGCGCGGGGGGCGGATCTGAATCGGGTTGGGCTTCACTTGTCTTTTGAACCGGGACTGATTCGCCGGTCAGTGCCGCCTCTTCAATTTGCAGATTAACCGCCTCGGCCAAACGGCCATCGGCAGGCACCCGATCGCCGGCTTCCATCAGCACAATGTCACCCGGCACGAGTTCAAGCGCGCTCAGTTCCTGCACGTGATGGTTGCGGCGAACCCGAACCTGAGGTGTTTGCATGGCTCCCAACGCCGCCAACGCTTGTTCCGCCTGATATTCCTGAAAGAAGCCCAACGCGGCGTTCAAAACCACAATCGCCATGATCACAACCGAGTCTTTGGTATCGCCGATGAATGCAGAAATGATGGCGGCTGCAACCAGAACGATAACCATTACACTGGTAAACTGGCTTAACAACAGTTTCCAGATCGAAAGCCCAGCCTCGCTGGGGAGTTCATTTTTGCCATATTTAGCCTGACGTTGTTGAACCTGTGGATCATCAAGTCCATTGACCAGATCGGTTTCGATCTGGCGCGCAACTTCGTCAACTGATAAGGCGTACCATTTGTCAGTGGTATTGACTGACATCGCTTCTGCGTCCTTTCCCAAAGTGGGTGAAAACGTGGGGATGATCCGATTTTAACCCAGAATTCCAGAATATGATGTTTTTCTGTTGAGAAATCCCCCTAAGTTTTGGGGTAGAGCTTTGACAGTTGAGTTTGTTCTCCGCGTAATGCTATAATGCGGGCAGTTTGAAAATCGAAATGTGAGAGAAGTTATATGCCAAAAGATGATATTATAACGGATCTGATCCAGGCACGAGCGAAATTGCAGCAAGCCATTGAGGGCCTTACCCCGGATCAGATGCTGCGCGTCGGAGCTGTCGGTATCTGGTCGGTTAAAGATGTGATTGCGCACCTGACCGCCTGGGAGTCGGAGATTGTCACGACTCTATCGCATCTGGATCAACATAAACGCCGCGCGCCAACCATGGTTGAGATCGAAGACCTCGATGAATGGAATGATGAACAATACCGGATCAGCGCCGCGCGCCCAATCGATGCGGTATTGGAAGATTTTCATGGCGTGCATAAACACCTGATCAAAGCCGTACAAGAACTTGATGAGCGCACGCTTGACAGCAACCGCATGTGGCCCTGGATGGAGGGCGAACCGCTGAGTTATCTTGTGTATGAAAACGCGATCTGGCATGAGGAAGAGCATGCCGCCGAGATTTCTGAGTGGCGTGAGAAGCAGGGTTTTTAAGGATTTATTATGCGCTGTCTGGGACAGTTACTCGCACTAGGTTTTGTCTTTATATTCGTGATGCTGCTCCCGTGTTCGCTGTGGACGGTGAATACTCAGCAAATCGCGCTTGACGGGAATATGTATAAGGAATTATTCGTGGATGAAGATTTCTACGAACAATTAATCCCCGCAGTGCTGCCTTCCTTGCTGCAAGAATCCAACCTTGAAGAGAACAGCGATCTCACTCTCGCCCTGGCGATCAAGGCGCTGGATTACGACGAGTGGGAGCGGATTTCTCCCAATCTGGTCCCCAAAGAATGGGTAAGCAGCGCGGTAGAAACGAACCTGGATGCCTTTTTCTCCTGGCTGGACGGTGATCGACGCGAACTGGAAATCCGGTTTGAGACGGGTGTCCTGAAGAATCGGTTGTTGGGCGAGCCTGGGGAAAGAGCTATCGAAGATATTGTTAATCATTTTCCGCTGTGTGATACAAATGCTGAGAAACAACAGTTTGTTGCTTTTGCGAAAGAAAAACCGGGAGTCATTTTTCCCTACTGTTTACCCACTCCCCCCGATCAAAAGCTCATCGGTGTCGAAGTATGCACGGAGTATGATGCCGAAGAATCTACCCAATGCCTGGATTACGCCACTGATCTAACTTATAAGGAGTGGCTGACCATTCAACTTCATGTGGCAAAGAACCAGGCCGCCAATGCGCTTCCTGATGAGTTAGATGTCATCAAGGAAATGGATGAGGCCGCAGAAGAGCATCTTACACCAGGCGAGCACGTGTTTTCACAGTCCGAACTCAATTCGATGCGATCCAGTATACGGCTCTGGCAAAAAACCATCTATCTGGCCTATCTCATCCCCGCCGCTTTCATGTCACTCGTTGTGATTGTCACTGTGCGCTCGTCAAAATCGTTCTTCCGCTGGATGGGCTGGCCGCTGATTATAGGTAGTTTGTTCGCCTTAGTTCCGCTTCTTTTTCTCCCCCTGTTGATGGGTGATATACGCATCGAATCACAAGGTGAGTTGGAACAAGGTTTTGCGAGTGGTGGCACTTTAGTAGCCGAAATTACCGCTAACGGGATGATGCGGCTGCTCGTCGGTGAATTTACCAGTCCAGTGTTGAAACACTGTGCGATTCTGATCGCCATTGGCTTTTTTGCCGTTGTGATATCCGTCCTGCTCCCCGATCCTGATACGCCACCCGAACCTCAGCTTGTCAGTTATAGTGTGTCGGATATGTCGCGACCCACACAAACAGGGACATTAGAATGAGTAACGAAACGAATTTACCTCGAACGGAGCGGGTGTATCGACCTCTTGGCCTGACGTTGGCGATTATCGCCACTGCCATATGGTATGGTGGAATGCCGCTCTTTAGCCTGTATTTTTTGCAGCGCGTTGGAGCCGCAGCCGAAGAGACATTTATAGCCGGTGGTGTAGGGATCAGTATCTGGGATTATATGAATGCGCTGCTGGGGGGCATTATTCTCATCATTTGCATTCTGGCGTGGGGAGGAAGACCCTCCTGGATTCGATTTGTGCTTATTGTTTCTATCGTGCTACCGACTCTGGTGAATCTCTATCGAATTTATGAAGTTTTGACGGCGACGGCAAATCCTTTGACCAGCGGATCGGCAGATGAGGTCTGGGACAATATTTTACGGTGCCAGGTGCCCGGCATGATTTTGATTCCACTCTATGTCACCTGGTATCTGAATCGGGCACCGGCGCGCGCTTTTTACCAGCGGATTCCGCGGTCAAAGTTGGCACCAGAATGGGAAAAAGAGCCATCTTCGTCAAAAACGTAAAAAAAAGCTGGACATTAAATAAAAGTTGTCTTAAACTTTAGAAGTCAATTTTTGTAATTCGGGGCGGAGTATGGATACAATTAGGGGATTATGTCTGCACTTCCCCCCCCCATCAAATTATGATATAATTTGTACGTTCTCCTTATTGAAAGGGCTGATACGGCACTGCATTTTTGGGGACTGAACTACTATGGTAGAGGAATTAGTTCCGATCAGCAGTACATCAGGAGGCAACGGGACTCAGGTGATACAGGAACTCATGCTTCGGGCTGACCAGCGCGGTTATGTGACGTTTGAAGATGTTTTAGAGTTACTTGACGAAGATAGTGATGATGTAAATGCAATCGAGGCTGTACTCGATGAACTCGATGAGTTGGGGATTGAGCTTCGCCAGGAAGAAACCGCCCATAATGGGATGGATCGCCGCGATCGGGAATTTGAGGCCGAAGAAGAGCCTCATGATCCGGGTGTAGGTGATATTAACGCGGTATCAGCAGATGATCCGGTTGGGCTGTATTTTCGTCAGATGGCGCAGGAACCTCTGCTCACGGCGCAGGAAGAGATCGAATTAGCCAAACGGATCGAATTGGGGCGTGAAGCCTCCGATAAGATCAGAAAAATCCCCCCTTACACTGAGGAATACGATAGTCTCAACCAACTGATCGAGGATGGTCAGGCCGCACGTGAACATTTGGGCCGCGCCAATACACGGCTGGTGGTGAGCATTGCCAAGCGGTATATGGGGCAAGGTCTGCCCTTCCCGGATTTGATTCAGGAAGGTAATGTCGGGTTGATGCGCGCGGTAGATAAATATGATTATAAGCGCGGCAACCGCTTCAGCACGTATGCAACATGGTGGATTCGTCAGGCGATCACGCGTGCGTTAGCTCAAAAGACGCGCACGATCCGTATTCCGCTGCATATGACCGAACGTATTCGCCAGATGTATCGCACCGCACAGGTGTTAGAACAAACCCTCGGACACCGCCCGACGCCTGAGGAAATTGCCAAAGAGATGGAACTTCCGGCGGAAAGCGTGCGCGGGATGATGGACGCCAGCCAGCACGCGATTGCGTTAGAGCGGCCTGTTGGAGATGACGGGGACAGCGAATTCGGTGATTTTATCGAAGATCAGGACTCGCCCAGCCCGGTCGAAGCGGCCACTCAACATTTGCTGCAAGAGACGATTGAAGAGGTGTTGAGTGAACTCACACCCCGCCAGAGCCATATTTTACGCCTGCGGTTTGGGTTGGGCGGCGGTGAACCCCATACCCTGGAAGAGATCGCCAACAAGTTCGGGCTGAGTCGTGAACGTATCCGTCAACTCGAAAAAGAAGCGCTGCGGCGGCTGCGGCACCCACGGCTGGCGCATAACCTGCGCGACTACCTAAGCTAAACAACCAGGGAGTTCCCTGGTTATTTTTTGCCTTGTCAATCCAGGGCGCATCGTGTATACTACACACCAGTTCGGCGACGTCGCCAAGTGGCAAGGCACGGGTCTGCAAAACCCTTACCGTGGGTTCGATTCCCACCGTCGCCTCTTAAACGGTAGCTTTTTAAGCTGCCGTTTTTTTGTGTAGGGAGCCTCTGGTATGAAGCGATGGACGCATCTTGCACTTCTTGTGATGCTGTTGTGGATTGTTTTTTTTGTTCGTGCGCATGTCATCACCGGACAAGAACCGTTTATTGACGAAGGTTATCACGTTCATCGCGCCCTCAAAGTCTGGCACTTCGAAAGCCATCCCGCCCAGGATGCGCATGGTAAGTTCCTGCTCTATTTCTGGCTCGGCTTTTTTGATCCTCGCCCAGTTACTGGGTTATACACCGCCCGTACATCGATGGCGATTTTCTCCCTGGTGAGTGCTGCGGCGGTCTATGTGGTTGGGCGGCAGTTAGCCAATCCCAAAGTTGGGATGTTGGCGCTGGCGCTGTATGCTGTTTTGCCTTTGGCGGTATTTTTCGAGCGGATGGCCCTCGCGGATCCATTTGCTGGCGGTTTTGTGACATTGCTCGCGTGGCGCTCTCTGATTTTTGCCCGCCACCCCAGTCTGCGCGAAGGAATATGGATCGGGCTGCTCACTGCACTGTCACTGATGGCAAAACTGACAATGGGGTTAATTCCGCTGCTGCCTGTTGTGGCGACAGCGCTTTTCTATGAGTGGCCGCAGGGCAAAATGGCCGCGCTGCGCGGCTGGATGAAGCGTTACCTTCCCGCCGGACTGGTAGCGATCGCGGTTATGACGGTTTGTTGGCTGCCTATTCTGCTTCCGGCGGCACAAGTCGCGGGTACTGATGAGGCGTTTGTGCTGGTGAATGATCATAATCTACGCCAGTTGGATGAGTCATCTACTCGTATTGATGAAGTCGGTACGGTGACATCCGAAATCGCTGGATTTGCGTCTTCGGCGTTGTTGGTTGCGGGTGCAGCCGCCCTTATTTATTTAATCGGATTTGAATCTGACTCGCGTCGTTATAGCATTTTCCTGCTAGCGTGGCTGGCGCTGATTGTCGCGCTTCCGCTTATCGCCTCGAATGGTATCCGTTCGCGCTATTTGATGCCGGTAGCTATGCCGCTTGTGATCCTTGTGAGTTATGCAGCATGGCGTATTTGGGAAAAACGGCAGCCTGTTCTTCGGGGAACAGTGTTCGTCGTCGGTGCTGCTTGGCTGGTGTTCTTTGCGCTGCCGCTCAACTCTAAAATGTGGACGGATGCGAATAATCTCCCTCTCCGACGCAGTGACATCGAACGGTACTTTAGCGGCAATTTTGGCGGCGAAGCGATGCAGCAGGCTGTAGTCCTTTTAGAAAAGGTTCGCCAGCCGTCCGAACCTATTTATGCCTCGCACGGCACCTGTCAGGCTCTCTATTTCTACACCACGCTGCCGGTGCAGTGTTTGAACGACTTTGCGTACCCTGAAGAACTAACCTACTTTAAAACGTCCTATCTGGTATACAACGGCCATGAATGGATGACGACGTACCAGCCGGACGAAATCCCCTTTCCAACAGATAAACTCAACTTGAAGCTGAACCTGCTCGATGTATTTGGACGCACCGCGATCAAGCGCAATGTGCGCGTCTGGCACGTTGAGTCCTCACTGGCAGCGGAGTGAGGTCTGCGGATTTATGCTGAATCCTCTGCGATTCAGCATAAATCTTGACCTATTTAGCCTGAATCTTGCGCTTTTTTATCCCAAATAAGCCTTAATTTATCCCACATAAGGCTTATTATTTAGGCTGAATATACCCCGTTCTAACCTGCACCCGGTTAGAAAAAGGTTACTTTCCTGATCTGGCCCTTTTGTGTGGAACGGGTCTGTTAATCATGGCTATACGAAAAAAACGCCCCGACGGATCGGGGCGGCTGATTCCTTTTTCGATTTTGAGCTGGTGTTAGGTTTCCAGCGTACTCAGGTCGCCTTCTTCCTGGCCCAGCGCGCGCGCTTTCAGCACCCGGCGCATGATTTTGCCGCTGCGCGTTTTAGGCAGCATGTCCACGAATTCGATGGTTGCGGGCTTGGCGATGGGACCGACTTCGTGCCCCACGTGGTCGCGCAGTTGTTCGGCCAGTCGCGGCGATGACTCGATGCCCGCCCGCAGGATGCAGTATGCTTTGATGACGCTCCCCCGGACTTCATCTGGCACTCCGATAACAGCGGCTTCTGCGACGGAGGGGTGGCTGACCAGGGCGCTCTCGATTTCCGCCGTTCCCAGCCGGTAGCCGCTGACCTTGATCACATCGTCCACCCGCCCAATGACCCAGATATAGCCATCTTCATCCCGGCGCGCACTGTCTCCCGTCATGTACATGCCAGGGAAGCGGCTCCAGTATTGGCTCACGTAGCGATCGGGGTCATTGTAGATGGTGCGCATCATGGCGGGCCAGGGGGTTTTGATGACCAGATAGCCTTCTTCGTTTGGTCCAACAGGTTCGCCCTCTTCGTCCAACACATCGACTTCGATACCAGGAAAGGGCTTCGTGGCACTGCCCGGCTTAAGCGGTGTGATCGGCAGGGGCGTGATCATAAAGCTGCCGGTTTCCGTCTGCCACCAGGTGTCCATGATGGGGCAGCGTTCCCTGCCAATTACGCGATAGTACCAGCGCCATGCTTCGGGGTTGATCGGCTCTCCGACGCTGCCTAGCAGGCGCAGACTGCTTAGATTGTGTCGCTCCGGCCAAGCATCTCCGAAGCGCATGAGGCCGCGAATTGCGGTAGGCGCTGTATACAGGACTGTGACCCCGTGCCGCTCCACAATATCCCACCAGCGATCCGGGAATGGGTGATTGGGCGCACCCTCGTACATCACGCTGGTAGCTCCCAGCAGCAGCGGCCCATAGACGATATAGCTATGGCCTGTTACCCAGCCGGGATCGGCTGCGCACCACCATGTATCTTCTTCTTTGAGGTCAAAGACCCATTTGAGCGTTGTTGCCACCCCGACCATATAGCCGCCGTGCGTGTGAAGAATTGCTTTAGGCTTGCCCGTGGTCCCGCTTGTGTAGAGCATGTAAAGTGGGTCTTCGGCGTCCATCACTTCGGTTTCGACGTGCATATCCGCAATCGGCAGGCTCATCAGGTCGTGATACCAAAAATCGCGCCCCTGTTCCATCTTTACGTCCTGCCCGGTGCGTTTGACAACAATCAGGGTCTGAATCGTCGGGGCACGCTGAAGCGCTTCGTCCATAATGTCCTTCAGCGGCACAATGTTGCCCCGCAGCCATGCGCCATCGGAGGTAATAGCGACTTTGCTCTGGCTGTCTTCGATGCGACCATGCAGCGCTTCGACCGAAAATCCCCCATACACGACAGAATGAACTGCTCCGACCTTGGCGCAAGCCAGCATCGCGATTGGTAGTTCGGGGACACGGCCCATATAAATGGTGACGCGATCTCCTTTGCGTACGCCCATCGCGCGCAGTACGCTGGCAAATCGACTGACTTCGCGGTGAAGCTGCTGATAGGTATAACAGCGTTCCTCGTAATTTTCGCCTTCCCAGATCAGGGCGGCTTTGTTGCGCCGCCACGTATCCATGTGGCGATCCAGCGCGTTATGGACGATGTTGGTTTTGCCACCCACGAACCACTTAAAAAACGGCGCGTTGGAGGTGTCAAGCGTGGTATGCCAGGGTTCAAACCACTCGAAGTCTTCGCGAGCAATCTGGTCCCACGATCCGGCTAAATCGGCGTGCATTGACTGCTGTGTCGCGTCGTAATCCTGGATATAAGCCTTCGTTTTAATTATATCGGGTGGGTAATAAACATCACTATTGGGGAAATCACCATTGCGTGCCATGTCACAATCTCCATTAGTGAATCATTGGGGAGTATTGAACATTGTAGGATGATTTGGCTGAAGCGACAAATTTGTATGATGACTATATGAAATATAGAGGGGTGAATCTGAAAACTCACCCCTCTGGAGGATTATTTCATTCGGCTGATCTGTTCGTAGAAGTTAATTGCCGTTTTCATGCCCCGCTGGAATGCTTCCAGCGTATATTTCTCATTGGGGCCATGCGCATTATCATCGGGCAGGCCAAAGCCCATCAGAATCACCGGGGTTTGCAGCACATTCTGGAATGACCCCACGAGCGGGATCGAACCACCCTCACGCATAAAAACAGGTCGCTTGCCAAAACCAAATTCATAGGCTTTGAGGGCGGCTTGCATATAGGGAGAGTGGACATCGACGATGGCCCAAAAGCCCTTATGTGAAAGGCGAACTTCGCTGGTCACAGTGGGCGGTGTGATTTGCTGGACATATTGGCGAACCAATTCGAAAATCTCAGCGGGGTCTTGATCGGGTACCAAACGGCAGCTAATCTTTGCAAGGGCTTTCGCTGGGAGCACCGTTTTGCCTCCCTCACCCGTCCACCCCCCCACCAGACCATTCACCTCAAATGTGGGACGCACACCTAAGCGTTCGTGCGGCTGATAATCTGGCTCACCCCAGAACTTATCAAGGCCAGCTTCATTCTTTAAACGCTCCAGTGGAAAGGGCGTTTTTGCCAGTTCGGCACGCTCATCTGCGTCAGGAATGCGCACCCGATCATAAAAACCGGGGACGGAGACGCTGCCGTTAGCGTCGTGCATGGCAGCCAGAATGTCGATCAGCGCGTGCAGCGGATTATGAACAAGGCCGCCATATGCCCCTGAATGCAAGTCATGTGACGCGCCACGCACTTCGATTTCAAAGGAGACAATGCCGCGTAATCCATAAACAATCGAGGGGTGATCGAGGCCCAGCATGCTGGTGTCGGAGATCACCGTTACATCGGCTTTGAGCAAGTCAGCATGCTCATCCAGGAAAGGATAAAAATGGTCTGAGCCGTTTTCTTCTTCACCCTCGATCACGAATTTAACATTAACCGGGAGGCCACCCGAAACCAGCAGGCTCTGAATAGCCTTGATTTGCGTGAAGGTTTGGCCTTTGTCGTCGGCGGAGCCACGTGCATACAGTTTTCCATCACGGATAACAGGCTCAAAGGGGTCAGTTTTCCAAAGATTGTCCGGATCGTCGGCGGGTTGCACGTCATAGTGTCCGTAGATGAGAACCGTGGGGGCATGCTCACCCGCACCTAACCATTCGGCGTATACTATGGGATTGCCCGCTGTCTCGAAGAGTCTGGCGCGAGTCATGCCAATCGATTCAAGATGATTTTTGAACCATTCGGCGGCTTGAACAATCGATGGTTTGTACTCGGCATTGGCACTGATACTGGGAATGCGCAACACTTCTTTGAGTTCTTCCAGAAATGCCTGCTGATGTGCATCCACATATTCATAGGGATTCATTGATTCGCTCCCAAAAAGCAAATATAAGTCATCGGGGCTGATTATAGCATCAGTTGGGCAAAGCGCCGCGTGGAATGCTATAATGCGAGGCATTTACAGTAGGGGATGCGCCAATGGTCAATGCAGATAGCCCGAAACAAGAACACCTTGCCACGTTATATGAGATCACACGAACCCTAAATTCGACCCTCGATCTGGATGAGGTGTTGGAAAATATTATGGATCGTGTTATTGAGGTTACTGGAGCTGAACGCGGCTTTCTGATGATTCATGAAGATCAGAAAAACGATCTGGTTTTTAAGGTGGCGCGGGGGATCAACCGGAGCGATCTCGAATCACCCGAATTTCAAGTCAGTACGACGATTGTCAAGCGTGTAGTCGAAGATCGTAAGGGTCTATTGACCGATAACGCTCAATTTGATGCGCGATTCTCCAGCGGACAAAGTATTATGCTGCTGGGACTGCGATCTATTTTGTGCGTGCCCATTATGATTCGAGAGATGCTGCTGGGGCTGGTGTATGTGGATAACCGCCTGCAAGCCGGATTATTTAACGCGGAACATCTCGCGCTGCTGACCGCCTTTGCCAGTCAAGCCGGAGTCGCCATTGAGAACGCACGGCTCTATAAGGTGGCGGTTGAAAAGGGGCGCATGGAAAAAGAATTACAAATGGCGCATGACATCCAGCGCGGGTTGCTACCCCGTGTATTGCCCACGATTGCAGGTTATGAGATCGCCGCTGATTGGAAATCTGCAAGAGAAGTGGCAGGTGACTTTTATGACTGTTTCAACTTGCCGAATGAGCGGTTGGGGGTTGTCATCGCGGATGTGTCGGATAAGGGCGCTCCTGCGGCTATTTTTATGGCGGTGGCGCGCAGTTTGATTCGGGGGAATTCTTTAACTGCTCCGACCCCGGAAGATATGCTTAAACAGACCAATCACGTGATTTTGTCTGACACCCAATCGGGCATGTTTGTCACCGTTTATTACACCGTTTTACACGCTGATGGAAAGATTATTGGCGTGAATGCGGGACATAATTTACCCCTTCTGTATCACACCAAACAAAAACGCCATGAGTTTTTGCCGCGTGGGGGGTATCCGCTTGGCTGGTTTGAAGATTTGCCTGTTGCGGCTGTGGAATACCACCTTGAACCGGGTGACGTATTGGTTTACTATACGGACGGTCTGACTGAGGCAGAGAATCTGAGTGCTGAACCCTATGGTGAGGAACGGCTGCTCGATACGGTTCGGGCATCGGCTGAACTTCCCGCAGCCGAAATTTTAAAGCGGATTACTGATTCAATGCTTGCGTTTATGGGGGCGGCACCGCCTTTTGATGACACCACACTCATTGTTGTTCGTTATACAGGGGAATCCCACTCGTAATGACAGAGGAACGATTACAGAAACTCATTTCACAAGCCGGTATAGCATCGCGCCGGGCGGCTGAAAATCTCATCCGCCAGGGGCGTGTTCGTGTCAATGGAAAAGTTGCCCAGTTAGGGGATAAAGCTGATCTGGAACATGATAAAGTCCAGGTCGATGATGTTACGCTTAAAGCGAAGGTAGACTATGTCTACTATCTGCTGTACAAACCCGTGAATGTGCTCTCAACGAACCGCCGTTTTCCAAACGAAAAGCGCAAACTGGTTCGAGATTTGATTCCCTACGAAGGCCATCTGTTTACGGTAGGACGGTTGGATGCGGACAGCGAGGGCCTGATTATTCTCACCAATGATGGAGAACTGGCCGATTTGATGACCCATCCTCGCTATGGGCATACCAAAACGTATCATGTACTGGTTGATGGACATCCCACACCAAAGAATTTGGACCAGTGGCGGCAGGGAGTCATGTTGGAGGAAAAAATGACGGCTCCCGCCAAAGTGAAAGTTCTCTCTGAGACCAATCAGGATACGTGGATCCAGATTGTCATGCGTGAGGGGCGAAAGCGGCAGATCCGTAACGTAGCGGAGATTCTAGGATACCGGGTCAAACGACTCATTCGCGTTAAGATCGATACGATTGATGTTGGACATATGCACCCAGGCGAGTTTCGCACCTTGTCGCCTGCTGAAATCCAGCAACTCAAAAGGCAGCACCGAACGGAGTAAGTATGGATGCCACATCAAGCCCTACATCGTCTCAAGGCCATCCTGTAACTCAACACCAGGAACGTTATAACTGGATCCGCCACTTTATCCGCGATTTTTTGCTCCGGCAAATTGCTTTCCGGTTCTTTGTTCGGGTGCGAGTTGAAGGGGGCGAGCATGTTCCTTCAGCCGGGCCGATCATTGTCATTATGAACCATGTTGCGGGGATTGATCCATTTGTCGTTGTCGGCGTGGTGAAAAATCGTTTTTTGGTTCCCATGTCCAAGATCGAAAATTATCAGCACCCGATTATAGGGATCATGGCGCGCAGTTGGGGGGCGTATCCGGTGCGGCGCGGCGAAATTGACCGACAGGCCCTTGCCAGCACCCTGGATTTATTAAATCATGGCCATGCGGTACTGATTGCGCCGGAGGGCACGCGGAATCCGGCGCTGATTGAGGCAAAAGACGGCATGACCTATGTTGCGCTAAAAACCAACGCGACGATTGTTCCGATTGGACTGGAAGGAACGCACAATTTCCCCGGTTGTCTTAAACGACTACGTCGTGCCCAGGTCGAGGTTCACATTGGGCATCCATTCCGATTTGCACCGAGTAATCCCAAGCGGACTCCACGTGACGAAATGCATCAAATGACGCGCGAAGCTATGTGGCAACTTGCCGCCTTGTTGCCTGAAGATCGGCGGGGAAGTTACAGCGATTTGGATCAAATGACCACAACCTATCTTGAATTTGAGCCGTAAACGCACTAGTTTTAGCCGATATTGGCTCTGCTTGGGCTGTTAGCAGGTCCTGCGAGCGATTATAATCTGGTCGTATTTCGTCTGATCGCATATTCGGGAGGCGATTGAATGTCTCAAGGACCGTCATTTGCGTATTTCCAGGGGAAAATTGTACCAATAGAAGAAGCGAAAGTCAGCGTCATGACGCACGCTTTGAATTATGGTACAGGAGCCTTTGGCGGAATTCGGGCCTATTGGAATGAGGAGCACGAGGAATTATATATTTTTCGTCCCCTTGATCATTTTAAGCGCGTACTCGATTCGGGCAAAATTCTATTGATGAATTTGCCCTACACACCTGAATCCATGCTGCAAATTTTACTGGACCTCCTTCATCAAGAAAATTATCATCAAGATGTTTATGTCCGTCCGCTCATTTATGCGTCTTCGGCGGGGATTGGGGTACGGCTGCACAACCTGGACAGCGATTTTACGATGTTTGCGCTTCCGTTTGGCAGTTATATTCCGAATGAGGAAGGTGCCCGCGCTACATTTTCATCATGGCGACGGATTGATGACAATGCGATTCCCGCAAGGGGCAAAATCACAGGTGCATATGCAAATTCCGCTTTGATCAAAACAGATGCCGCACTAAAGGGTTTTGATGAAGCTATCGTGTTAAACGAGGATGGGCATATTGCCGAGGGCAGCGCTGAAAACTTCTTTATGATCCGGAATGGAGTTGCGGTCACGCCCCCAAGCAGTGCTAATATTCTTGAGGGCATCACCCGCCGTACCATCATCCAGTTATTGCAGGAAGAAATGGGACTGGATGTGGAGATTCGCCAGATTGACCGGACAGAAGTGTTTGTTGCAGACGAAATTTTCTTCTGTGGAACTGGCGTCCAAGTTGTCGCTGTCACAGAAGTCGATCATCGCGCTGTTGGGACAGGCAAAATCGGGCCGGTGGTAAGCCAGCTACGCGATCTTTATTTCAACGTCGTCCGAGGCAACGTTGCCCAGTACGGTCACTGGAATGTTCCGGTTTACCGTGAAGTGGTGACGCAACCAGACACGCCCCAAAAGCAGCAGTAACCCAACATCTTGCAATGCGAATTGGATGTCAAGGTAGCTAATACGACCTTTGACATCCGATTTGTACTGCTGGAAAAACCACCGGGCAAACATATAAACCCCACCGGAAATGCCCGCGATGATTGCCAGCCCACGAACTTTTGGGTCTTTTGTTGAGCCAGCCACTGTTAGAGGCCCAACAAACATTGCAACCCGAACGAGATAGGTGCCAATGAAGACCTCCTCATGATATTTTTGAGGTGTATAGGCTCCTGGGTCTAGCATATAGCCAAACGCAAACGTTTTATCGATCACTGCCGAAACAAGTACCGCAATTCCCAACATTGTTGCGAAAGCGGAGCCTTCGGGCTGGACCATCAGCAAAATAACGTTGATAAAGAAAAGCCAATAAAGAGCAAAATCCCACTGAATTTGATCGGTGAGGCCTAACAATTTAACCATTTCATTAAAATTTTCCATTCGTCTACTCCTTGACGAAGAATTAACATAAAGACGGGGTAGGAATGGCTGAATTTTACACGATCTTACTGAGAAGGAGCAATTGAGGGCGCATCCCATTCTACGGGTTGAACATTCAGACGCTTCAGTTGTTTATCAATCTCAAACGCTGGCCGTAAAAATAAATGACTGATAGGCGTCGTTGGTGTCAGAAAATCAGGGCTAACGTCAAAAATCGCAATGGCACCCTGCTTGGGGTAGAAAAGAACGGCTACATCAGCGGTCAGCAATGTCAGATTACCTTGTGAAATTCCCACTGTTGCGGGTTCTCCGTAGCGCTCTATTAACATTTCCAGGGTGCCATAACTCAAGAGTTCAACTTCCTGTGCTTCATTGGTGCCCATCTCAACGAATAAAGTACAACCACCCTCTTCAAACTTAAACCGCACAGGGCGTCCGGTATGGTATGTTCCACGCCCAAAAGTGGACTCAAGTTGTTGAATCGTCGTACGGCCAAACTCAATCGCCTCGATATTTTCCAGCGGAAATATGGATGTGCAATCATATACCGGTGTAGGAGAAACAGTTGAGGGGTTGGGGGTAGATGTCTGGCGCGAAGTTGGCGTAGGGCGTCCTGGTAGTTGTCGAAACGGTGTGAGCGAGCTAACAGCGAAAGACTTCGCGCTGCTCGATAGTGAAATGGGGAAAAGGGTAGAGATACAGGCAAAACTGCTCGCGAGTACCAGCACCAGGATTAGAGATAAACGTCGTTTCATGCGCGCATGACTGTTCGACTAACCTCACCTATATTGATACTAATGCAAACCTGTATGGCTCACAATAAAAAAGCCCCAGCATACAACGCTGAGGCTTGATTCTTACCCTAAAACTGATGGTTACTGTACAACAGGATATTCTTTGGCTAACCAGGCTTGAAGTCCGCCGCCAAGTGTGCGTACATCCTGGTAGCCCATCAACTGCATAGCCACCATTGCGATTACGGCACGGTGATCACTGCCGCAGTAGATCACAATGGGAGCGGCTTTGTCCGCGGGCCATGCACTCATCTGGGCTACAAAACTACGCAGTTCAATATGCTGTGCGCCCTCGATAATCCCATTGGCAACTTCTTCATCAGTGCGAACATCAATGAGCGCGGGTGGCGTTTCAACCAGGGCCACATTGAGATCGTCGGCGCTGATGGCATAATAACCTGCCGGGATCGCCTTCACATAGGCATCTAAGGCCGCGAACAACGCCGGGTCAATAGCAGGAGCGGTTCCAGCTTCATACGTAATTTCATCTGTCGTCAAAGGTAGTTCTGCGGAGGTCCAGGCTTTCACGCCGCCCAACATACTACGGGCGTTGACATAACCCAACAGATTGAATACAGCCATTGCCATCACAGAACGGTGCCCGCTACCACAGTAGATCACCATTGGTTGATCGAGTGCTGGAAGCATATCCAGATGATCGGTAATTTCGGTCAGCGGGATGTTGATCGCGCCTTCGATATGTCCTTCCACATATTCGTCTACGGTGCGAACATCGACGAGCAGCAGATCGGGGGTTTCAGCTAATTCGACGGCCAGATCACTGGCTTTGACCGCGTTAAAGGTGTTGGGCAGACCCGTAATATAGCTATCCAGCAGTGTGACGAGATCGAGTTCGGCAGCCGGTTCAGCAGGGGCCGCGCCTTCAATTGCCAATCCGGCTGTTGTCCAGCCGCCAATACCACCTGATATATTCCGCACATTGGTATACCCCAACGTGCGCAGCATTGTGGCAACCATATTGCCACGATGTCCACCCTTGCAATACACAACCAGATTAGCCGCTTTGTCTGTCGGCAGTTCCCCAGCATAGCTCATAAAAGATTCGAGGGGCATGTGAACCGCACCCGCGATGTAACCAGTGGCCCATTCGTCAGGCGTGCGCACATCGATCAACTGAGCCGGAGGATTGTCCGCCATTTCGGCATTTAGATCTTCCGCTTTGACGCCGCCAAAGCCTTCAGGCAACCCTGACAACGCCGCATCGACTGCCGCTAATACTTCAGAATCAATTTCAGGAGCCGTACTGGCTTCGGGCGTGAACGCATCAGTGACGGTAGCCAGACCCTCTTCCTTCCAGGCACTCATACCGCCGGACATGCTACGAACGTCCGTGTACCCCAAGATTTGGAGCGCGGTCATGCCAATTGAAGAGCGGAATGCTGACCCACATATCGCCACAATTTTGGCGTCTAGATCGGGCAGCAGATTGAGGTTCTTAACGACATCGCGGATGGGGATGTTGAATGCCCCGGCAATGTGACCCTCAGCATATTCTTCGGGCTGGCGCACATCAAGCAGCAGAATGTCCGGGTTATCCACCAGTTCAGCGGAAAGATCGGTAATTGACACATTACCGTATCCGCTGGGCAGATTAGCATTATACTCCTCAAGACGTGCAACAACGGCTGTTCCATCTTGAGCCAGAACAGGCGCAAAGGGGAGTGCAAGCGGCACAATGAGTGCCAGTACAAACAGGAAAGAAATTAGTTTTCGCATATAACCTGGGCCTCCATATCTTCTTGTCTCAAATCTATTCAGGGGTGCTGTCGCTGCCCCAGAAATCGGCATCGCTACTGGCTTCTGTAGGTGCAGGACTACTGTCCTCACCCCAAAAATCGGCATCACTGCTGGACTCGGTAGGTATTGGGCTGCTGTCGCTGCCCCAGAAATCCGCATCACTATCGCCGGATGGCGCAGTTTCTTCTTCACCAGACTCGGATGGCTGAGCTTCGGCTTCCTGCGCTTCCAGATATTGTTCATATCCTTCGGGGAAAGCCGGTGCATGTTCGACTATAACTTCCAGATTTGCGCCGTCCAATTCAGCAGGGTCCACTTTATCCGGGGTCAGAAAGATGGCGTCATTTTCGTGACAGGCTAAACATGTCTGGGTTTGGGGTGTATCCAACTGGGTATTATGCGGTGTGGCATACGCCCAGGTGGCGCGGTTCAGAAAATTCGCCAGCAAGCCTTCGCCATAGAAACTAAAGGAATTGATGTCAACTGGTACGTGACGTACCGGGACATATTTGTAAGGGCGATCGGATGTGCGCGAGTTGAGGCCAATGTAGAATCCAAGACTATGGGACTCGATACTGTAGAAGGCAACATCATCCTCTGTTCGTTCTACATGGCAGTTTGTGCAGTGGGTGTAGCTCACGCTGTGGCAAACTTCGCAAGCCAAAAGTTCTACCGGGTGGACTTCATGTTCTGGTATGCCGGATCCAACACCGATTTGCTCCGTGTGGCATGACTCACAGGTGGGTTCACGGGGCGCATCATAACGGTGTGTCATAGGCTTCGAAGCGGGTGTATCCTGTCCGTCACTGACCAATACATCGACGGTCTCCAACGAATCGGTGCCGCCATGCATTTCCGCTCCAGTATGACAGTCCGTACAGGCCATACGCGCTTCGCGGAGATGGACATCGCCAGGAAAACCTTCGTTTAGACCATAATACTCATTTTTGACACGGCTGCCGTGACATCCTGTACAGGTCCGGCTCATCGGCGGGGTTTGAACAAAGGTATGGCCTTCTAACAACCCGCCGCCAACCGATGTGGGCTGGCTGACATGACACTGACCGCAGGAGGCATGACATGAGTCGCAGTGATACGACTCCATCAGTTCTAATGTTTCATAATGTTCGGGCGAACTACGTTGATGGAGGACCGTATCGTATCCCGCAAGCGTTGTATGCAAACTATTTACAGAATGCGGTGCTACATCTGGATGACAACTGGCACAGACCTGTTCCGGGTTTTCAGATGGATCTGTGACTAAGCCCTGATGAGCCAGTTCCATATCGTCCACTGATTGTCCCAAGTGACAAGTTGTGCAGTTGATATATGAATGTACATCGCTGGCAAATGTTTCGCCGTTAATCCAGACTTTCTCCCAAGCCTCCAACGGAGGCACAGAGCCGCCTCAGCCAGGCCCTTCGGATAAAGTTTCTGCCTGGACGTCTTCAACTGCCAGTTCTTTTAGGCGATCCTGATCCTGATGGCAAGCCAAACATTCAGTATCTATAACCGGATTGGGAGAAATTGTGGCCGCCAGTGTAGGTTCGAGAGCTACCGTCGTTGGCTGGATAACCTGGGCAAATTCCGGGGCTGTTTTATCTGGTCCACAACCCGCCAGGACTACCACACCTGTGGCCAACCCTCCGATGAGAGCAAGCAGCCCGCTACTGTTAAATTTTTTCATTTGCACTCCGAGTCGTGCGTAAAACGCATTCCTATAGCACAGTGTAAACTGATTAACTGATAAGAGGCACTGGCATTTATCCGTTTTTCTTGTGATATTTGGCTGTATCTCGCCCTTCCAAAATCTGCTAAGAAGGATTCATAATTACCACAGCTTACATGGTCGCTGACCAAAGGTTGGAACGATGCTTGAACTTTATGAACTACAAATTTTTCTGATCGCGGCTGAAACTGAGAACTTTTCGGAAACCGCGCGTATCTTGAATTTGTCCCAATCGGCGGTGAGTGCCCATATTCAAACATTGGAAGAAAAGCTTGGAATTCTATTATTTGACCGGGTAGGACGCAGTATTCGTCTGAGTGATATTGGTGAGGCGGCGGTTCCCGGTGTGCGCAAGCTGCTGCGCGATGCGACCTGTCTGGAGGAAATGATTAGCTCGCAGCGCGGCGAGTTATGGGGGACGCTCACAATAGGGTGCAGCACGGCAGCAGGCAAATATATTCTGCCTAAAATCATGGCGCGCTTCATGACCTGTTATCCTAATGTGCGGACGGTCTGCCGGGTTGGACCACGCGACCAGGCATTGGAAAGCCTGACCGCAGGGGAAGTTGATCTGGCGATCAGCAGTTTACGGGTTCCACGACACCATATTGAGTACCAGCACTTCGCCGATGATGAGCTTGTGCTGATAGTTCCGAAGGGCCATGCCTGGGCACAAGCAGACCGTTTGCTGCCGGAAAATCTGGTTGAATATCCTATTGTTTTGCGCGAATCAAGTTCAGGAACATCGATCACCCTAAACCGCGAGCTTTCCAAGTACGATCTCAATGTCGAGATGCTTCAGACAAGGTTGGTTTTGGAAAATACAGAGGCAATTATACAGGCAGTGTGTGAAGGGGTTGGGCCAGCATTTGTCTCACAGATTGCCACACGGCATGTTTTACATGAAGAACTCGCGGTGAGTATTCCGGTTGAAGGGCTGCAATTGGTACAAAAACTCTATATGGCGCGTAATACCGATTTTCGCGCACAAGAAGCACGAGCCGCATTCTGGGATTTTGTATTTGCGCCTGAAAATGCTGACTTACGCCCGCTTGCTGCCGAATCATAATTTTAGCTACACGCCTAATGGAGAAAACACACGATGGATGTCCAAACGATCAAACCTGAGCTGCGTGGGCAGCTTCTGGTCATGCAAAAAGCCGAGATAGCCAGCTATCACATGTATCATAAGCTGGCGGAAATGGTAACGGATAGTCATAACAAGGAAACCCTGCATCAAATTGCTGAGCAAGAATACCAACACTATCTGATCTGGAAAAATTACACTCAAACCGATGTTCAGCCCGATCAGTTCAAGGTGCGGCTTTACTTTTGGATTGCCAAGCTGTTTGGTCTGACTTTTGCAATCAAATTGATGGAAAAAGGAGAAGAGGCCGGACAGAAGAGTTACGCCAGCATTCTCCAATCCCTTCCAGAAATTGAAGGCGTTCTCAAAGAAGAAGAACAACACGAAACCGAACTCATCGATATGATCGATGAGGAGAGTCTGAAATATATTGGCTCTGTCGTGCTGGGACTGAATGATGCTCTGGTTGAGCTAACGGGCGCACTGGCAGGCCTGACTTTTGCCTTCCAAGATACACAGGTGATCGCATTGGCGGGCTTTATTACCGGCATTTCAGCTTCTTTATCAATGGCCGCTTCGGAATATCTCTCGACGCAGGCTTCGCAGGGTGAACAAACCAAACAAAACCCGCTCAAATCAGCCATTTATACCGGCATAGCCTATGTTTTTACGGTGATATTCCTCATTCTGCCCTATTTGATTTTAAACAACTATGTTGCCTGTTTGATCTGGACGTTGGTGAATGCCGTTTCGATTATTGCGGTATTCAACTACTATATCTCAGTCGCTAAAGATCTTCCGTTTCGCCGCCGCTTTGTCGAGATGGCAACTATCAGCCTCGGCGTAGCGGGGCTGTCTTTCATCATTGGGAATGTTGTCCGACTGGTGTTTGGGATCGAAGTATAACCCTTGTGACTGAGATGCCCATCACTGTTTTTATTGATGATTTTTCGGCGGACCTAAGTTTGATGTAAGGCTTCCCTTAGAT
>CAYYNB010000009.1:47663-66387 GCA_964472565.1 uncultured Anaerolineaceae bacterium | reverse complement strand
CCCCCCCCCCCCCCCCCCCCCCCCCCCCCCCCCCCCCCCCCCCCCCCCCCCTCATCCAACTTGTCAAACTTCCACCCCTTATCCCATCCTGTAATATAGTTAATAATATTAAGATCCGAGTAGTTAATCGCCTCTAAATACTCACGCCGATCCGGTGAATGGCAAAGCTGTTGTCATCCTTCAGCACTTCCGATTTCGTCAGTCGTCCATTCGCCACCGCGACCACTTCATCGAATACCATTTTCCCGGCCTCTCCGATGCTGATCTCGCCGCGCAAGATACCGCTGACGTCCAGTTCGACTGTATTTTTCATCAATCGATACGATTCCGCATTTCCCGTAACTTTGATCGTCGGCATAATTGGGTGCGACGACGTATGTCCGCCGCCAGCCGAAAAGACCAACACCTGGCATCCCGCCGCCGCCATGCTGCTGATCGACTCCGCGCCGTGTCCTGGACCATACATCACATACAATCCCGGTTTTTCGCTCTGTGGAATATCCGCAATATCCAGATACCCCACAATCGGCGCGCTTCCGCCTTTTTTCACCGCGCCCATCGACTTCTCTTCAATCGTGGTCAATCCGCCGACAATGTTATCACCCGTTGGCTGCGATCCTCGAATATCTTCGCCGCTTGCCAGCGCGCGTTTTTCCATATGCTGCACACTGTCAATAATCTGTTGTGCGATCTCTGGTGTAGCCGCGCGGCTCGTCAGCCATTCTTCGCAGCCCATCCATTCCGTGCATTCCGCCAGAATCGAACGCCCGCCTTCCGCGATAATCAAATCCGAGCACGCGCCTGTCGCCGGATTACTCGATAATCCCGATGTCGTATCCGATGTCCCGCATTCCGTCCCAAACAAAAACTTGGACATCGGCACAGGTTCCCGCCGTTTATCGCTGAGTTGTCGCGTGAACTCCGCCGCATACCGGGTTGCTTTTTCCGTCGCCGCAATCAGCCCGCCCGATCCGCGAATATTGACCACTGCTACCGGTTTTCCCGTAGCTTTATAAATATCATCCGCAATATCTTCTGCCGTTGCGCCTTCTTCGCGGAAATGATCCACCACAATCACCGCGCCCACGTTCGGGTTAATTCCCGTGTTAGACAAAAACCGTCGTGTCATCCGCAAATCAGGCCGCACCTGGCACCGTCCCAACGGATGAGTGATCGATACTGCGCCGTGAATCAGGTTCGCCACATGATCGCACAGCTTATTCGCATACACTGTTCCCGACAGCAGCAGCACATGGTTCCGCACCCCCACCGCGCCATTTTCCCGGACATATCCCCAGAATTCAGTCATTGCCATTCGCTCCTATGCTAAGACGCCTGTGCTGCTTTATCGCCGCGCCCACGATTGCTCTCGACATTGTGAATGTGGACAAGATCGCCCGCCTGAATATCTTCCAGCGCGCTCCCGATGCTCAATCCATATTTCATCACAGGCGCGCCTTTGGGAATATTCACCAGTGCGATTTTGTGCCCATACGCAATCTCCGCCCGCGCCACGATAACCCTATCCGTCACGCGCCCCGTTGTGCCCACCTGATCCCCGGCCTGAATCGGTTCCCCGACAGCCGTTCCGACGTTATCTTCCTTTTCGATCACAAATACCTTTTTCATTCAGCCCGCCTCCTTCTATTCAAATTGCGGCAGATACTCTGCGAATTCCTTGAGAAAATCATCCAGAATCGCCCGCGCGGTGTCGATGTCACCCACCATCGGGTCCAGCAGCAGTGCTTGCAGCGCCAGTTGTCGATCTCCCGTCGCCGCCGCATCCACCACCAGCGAACTGAGTTCGAGTTCTCGTCGGCACAATTCCGCGATTCCATCCGGCAGCGGCGGAAATCCCAGCCCCTGAATTCCAAACCCCGAAATGACTCCTGGCACTTCCACAATGGCATCTTCCGGCAGATTAGGAATCAACCCGCCGTTATTCGGGATATTCAACTGCTGCGCATAATAGTTATCGTTATAGGTGATCGCCTCGATCATCTCTGCGACAGGCTCTTCCAGTATGTTGAACTGCCACATATTCCGCAGCTTCTCAATCGGCGTTTCATCCGACAAAATCGACTTTGCCAGTTCCCACCGGCTCGCTCGCCGCCGCCGGTTGCCGTCCCAACTCTGGAGCTTGAGTTCATACTTTTCCCAGGGTTTTGTAGCCGGATTAGCAATGAAAGGCAGAAATTCGCACAGATGGCTGTCACCCGGCGTTGGCATCATCCCGAAAATCTCGAACATTTCGCGTGTCAGCGGTTCAAAATCCTTTCGGTAGCCGTTCAGCCATTGCTGCCGCAGCGCCGGATATAAATCCTCGCCCGTTTCCTTATCCCGAATATCATAAATCCACGAGAAATGATTGATTCCCGCCGCTTTAATATCCATGCGTTCATACGCGGCTCGCGCCACCGGGATAAAATTCGGCAGGTTATCCGCGTCAGTATGCACATGAAATCCTTCCGGCACCTGAATCCCGTACCGCTCCGCCAGCACCGCGCCCGCCATCGCATAACCCCAGAGTAATTGATGGCACAGCCCCAGCACTTTGATCTTGGTATAGCGGTGAACGCCCAGCGTCAGCCGGATCAGCGGATTCACGAGGTTGAGATACCACGCATTCGGACACAACTCCTCCATATCCCGCGCAATATCCAGAATTAGCGGCAGGTTCCGGCAGGTATGCGCCAATGATCCCGGTCCGCCATTTTCAGCATACGGTTGCCGCACCCCATGCCTTAATGGAATCTGCCAGTCCATTTCCCAGACCGTTTCGCGTGGTCCCACCTGCACCGACACCACGACAAAATCCGCGCCCGCCAGCACCTCTTTGCGTTCGGTGGAGCACACGATTCGCATCTGTGCATCCCATGCCTCGTTCATCTTATGGGCCAGCGCAGTCATCGTGTTGAGTGCCGGTTCATCCACATCCACCAGCGCCAGTTCCGCGCCGCGCAGTCGTGGCGCTCGTATCAGTGTCGCCATCGCGCCCAACCCAAAGATCGCGCTGCCAGCTCCTAGAATCACTATTTTGGGCGGCATGATTATCTCCGTTACTCGTATTGAGTCTGATCCCAAAAGTTTTGGAACTTCACCAATCCCGCATCGGTATAGGGATGTTCAAATGCTTCCTTGTAAACCGTGAAGCCCGCCGTCACAATATCCGCTCCAGCGACCGCCGCATCTGCAATTTGTCGTCCATTCCGCACGGCAGCCACCAGCACTTCTGTTTCAAACAGATAGTTATTGCGGATCGTGACAATCTCCTCGATCATCGTGCGCGTTTCCTCGGCATTCGCTTCTTTCCAGCCGATAAACGGCGACACATAGATTGCCCCCAGCCGCATCGCCTGAAGCGCCTGTACCACTGAAAAAACCAGTGTCAGGTTCACCCGAATCCCTTCCGCGCTCAGCACCGCTAATGCTTTGAATCCCGGCTCAGTTGCGGGCAGCTTGATGACAAAGTTCTCACTCAAATTCGCCAGCCGTTTTCCCTCATCGACCATCAGCTTATAGTCGGTCTGGTGTGGATTGACCTCAACTGACACTGTTTTGTCAGTCCCCCCAAACAAACTGCCGATCTCGCGGATCACCGCCAGAAAGGGCTTGCCGGATGCCTGAACATGGCGCGGATTGGTTGTCACGCCATCAATATTCCACATCTCAAGCGCGTAGCGGATTTCATCCACTATCGCGCTGTCCAGAAAGAACTTCATACAACACCTTCCTGCTTCTTTATTTCACTGAAGAAATTAATTGGCTCAAAAAAAGAGAGTCGTTGCTGCCTGCTCATTTTCCCCCGGCCAGATTAAGCACCATCAGTTTCATCTCAGTCATTTCTTCAATCGCATAACGTGGCCCTTCGCGCCCAATGCCAGACCCCTTTACGCCGCCGTAGGGCATCTGATCGATTCGGAATGTGGACACGTCGTTAATTTGCAGCCCACCGACTTCGATCTCTTCAAAAGCCTGCATGATCCGGTTCATGTTCTGCGTAAACACGCCCGACTGCAACCCATAATCCGTGCTGTTCGCCAACTGGATCGCTTCATCGAAATCATCGTAGGCGCAAACCGTAATCACCGGAGCAAATATTTCTTCCCGGTTGACGCGCATATCCGGCGTAGTATCGGTCAGTACCGTCGGTTGGAACATTGTTCCCTTGCATTGGCCGCCCATTACAATCCGTGCGCCCTGCTCAACCGCTTCTTGTACAGTCTGCATCGCGCGCTGCGCCGCTTCTTCATGGATCATCGGTCCGACCACCGTATCATCCTCTCGCGGATCGCCCACCTTCAAGACGCTGATCTTGTTAAGCAGTTTTTCCAGTGTTTCGTTATAGATCGGACGGTGCAGCATCACACGCTGAACAGAAATGCAGTTTTGCCCGGCATTCGTAAACCCGCCCATCGTGATCCGGCTCACCGCGTAATCAAGATTAGCATCCTCATGCACAATCGCTGCTGCGTTGCCGCCTAGCTCCAGGCCGATTCGTTTCCGCCCGCACACATTCTTGAGATGCCATCCCACTGCCGAACTGCCCGTAAACGAGAGAAATGCAATTCGCGGGTCTTTTGCCAGTTGTTCTGCCTGTTCATCCCGGCAGACAATCAAGCTGAGTGCTTCCGCCGGATACCCTGCCGCCAGCGCCATTTCTGCCAGGATGATGCTCGATAACGGTGTTTCGGGTGCAGGTTTCAGAATAAACGAATTCCCCGCCGCAATAGCCGGAGCCAGTTTATGCGAGCCAAGATTCAGCGGATAGTTAAAAGGTGTGATACCCAGCACCGGCCCCAGCGGGAACCGCCGCACAATCGCCTGTCGATTTTCGCCCGCCGCTGTCCAATCCATCGGCACGATTTCGCCCGTGATCCGTTTAGCCTCTTCGGCAGCCACCCGTACCGTTTCTTTCGCGCGCCCAAATTCCCCTTTGGCCACCTGTCGCGCTTTGCCGCCTTCCATGACCAGCGCATCGATCAATTCATCCGCGCGCCGGTCCATTTCGCCCAGCAAGTTATACAAAATCTCCGAACGAGCATGTGCGGGCAGTCTTTTGGTGATCTCAAAGCCCTTCACCGCAGCTTGGATCGCATCCTCAATATCCTGATCCGTCGCCATTGATACTTCGGCAACCAGTTCGCCATTGTACGGAAAATGAACCTGGAGTGTCTCGTTACTGCTGCGCCACTCGCCGCCCACTAAAAATGGATGTTTGGAAACCATGTAAACTCCTTACTTCATCCCTGTTGTTGCAATTCCTGTGGTGATATATCGCTGCAAAAACACAAATACGACGGCGACAGGCAGCAGCGTGAGCACCGTCATAGCCAGGATATAGTGCCATTGAACGTTCAGGTTTCCCTGGAAATTATTTAGTGCCACCGGTAGTGTATACAATTCCTCACGCCCTGCGGTGACAATCAGCGGCCACAAAAAGTCATTCCAGCGCCACATCACAGAGAATATCGCCAGCACTGCCAAAGCCGGTTTCGCCAGCGGCAGAATTACCTGCCAGTAAATACGCCACTCACTTGCCCCATCAATCCGCGCCGAGTCTAGCAGTTCATCGGGAATCGTGAGCATATACTGTCGCAGCAGAAACACACCTGTCGGAGTAGCTGCGCCCGGAACAATCAATCCCCATAGGCTGTATGACCATCCGACTTCCGAAACAACCAGAAATGCCGGAATCATGATCACCGTTACAGGCACCATCAGCGTACTGATGATCAGCAGGAAAATCGCATCACGCCCGCGAAACTTATACTTACTCAATCCGAATGCCGCCATACTGTTAATCAACAGGGTGATAGCTGTAGCAACCACTGTCACCACAATGCTGTTGCGCAGATAAAGCAGAAAATCGAAACTTTTGATCGCCCCTTCATAGTTATCAAGATCAAAATAGACATACCGGACCGGTTCTATGTCATCAAACAGGGCCTTCGTAACGTGCTCATTTTGAACGGCCTCATCGATGGTTTGTGGCATTGTTTCCGGCGGTGCATCTGGATCGATCAAAAAAATGTACGAGCGTTGGTTCCGCTTTTCCGCTCCATTTTCAACTATTGCGGCCATTCGGCGTCTTTCGCCATCAGCCATCTGCACGCTGTACAGCGGCAGAACTTCGCCTTCGACCTCAACCGTCGCGCGGGCCAATCGAGGACTATTGGCCAGCACATCAATCGGCTCGGCTGCCGGATCAGCCGCCGGAACCAGACTGAAGTACAGCCGGTTCACGCGCTGATCCCATCCGCTTGGATCTTTCAACACCACGACCCGAATGTTTGTCTCATCAATCGTATAAAGCTGTAACCGGTAATCGGGTCCAAGCGCCTCACTGATTTCGTCCACCAGTGCCCGCTCGGCCATGACAGGTGTTGCCGCCAGGTCAGCCAGATCGTAGAGCCGCAGCGACGAAACATCACTCGTTTTTTCGATCAGCGCTTTTCCATCTTCCCCGTCGCCAAAATAAAACTTAAACGATTTCTGTTGGGTTTCCGGGTCTTTTTTACTGTCGATCTCAAGCAGGACGATTCCATCCGCAGCTAAATTGTGAGGGTCCAGCACCTTCAGATAACGGCGGCTATCCTGTTCTTCTACTTGTAGTGTGCCATCCGCATTCACCAACACCGCGATCCGAAGCTGTGTATCTTTAATTCGTTGAACATTCAAAGTTTGTGAATCATAGCCCAGGTCTACCGTGTTTTTTGTGTCCCGCGCTTCCAGATCATCCGGCTTAAGCACCTCCATCGGATCAGATGCCACATGCGCTGGATCAACCATCCGCAGGTAGACGTAACCAAACTTCTCGACCTCTTGCAATGTCCCGTCAGGATCGAGCAGCGCGGCCATTGGGGTCGATGTGCCATCTTCTAAATCGACGGTATAGATCGGCAGCGCCCGGTTTTGGTAGGTAACAGTAGTTCTCACCATCTCCATGCCACCCAGACTCTCTATCAATTCCCCCCAAATTTCGGTGGGCTTAGCATCGAGTTGGGCCGCATTCAGCGTCCGGTAAAATGCATCTTCGTGATTACCCTGGTGCAGGTACAGTTGTTGCTCCCCGGTAACATTGGTATAGAGATAGTACGCCGATGCCTGCTGCTCTAATATTTCAACAGGTTCCCTTCCTGGCTGTTCCGGGTCAATCAAATACAAATAATTTTCGGTGAACCGCCAATCTTTGCCGTTTTGCAGCAGCGCTGCCATTCGTTTGGTTGACCCATCCGGCAGCTTCAGATCGTATAATCGCAGCGGCGCATCATAGCCTTGAATCTGGATCGTTTGCTGTTGGTAGGGCAGAAACGTGATCGGGCGTTTCGTGAGCAGCGAAGGTGGCTTAAATGAGGACATTACCAGCCACACAACCGGCCCAAACATAATCACGATACCTACCACAAGGTAGATATAGCTCAACATATCGGTGATGTCGAAGCGGTTATGCCCATGCCGCCGTGCCAAAAATCGAAGGATGCCGCGCGCCATGTTGAAACCTCCTTACACGTTCTCACCACGACGGGCGAACGCTAACTGGGCAACCGTCAGCACGAGCAGCACCGACGCCAGCACCAATGATGCCGCCGCCGCCAGCCCAAAATTCGGCGGATTGTTGACAAATGCGGTGCTGTAGATGTACTGCACAATGTACCGCGTCGCCGTGCCAGGACCGCCACCTGTCAACACAAAAACCTGATCAAAGGCTTGCACGGCGCGAATGAGCGACAACACCAGCACCACCGTCATGGTCGGCATCAGCAGCGGCATCGTGATCCGGCGAAAACGGCCCCATGCATTCGCGCCGTCAATTTCGCCTGCCTCATACAACTCTCGCGGGATTGATTGCAATCCAGCCAACAGAATCAGCGTATAGAAACCCATCTGCGACCAGTCCATCACGGCAATCGCCCAAAAACGCGGCCATGTACGGTTCAGTTCCAGAAAGTGGGTTCGAGCGAACCCCATCGATACAAGCGCCTCGTTCAGCAGCCCGGACTCGTACCGTAAAATCCATTTCCAGATCAGCGCCACGACGACAGGTGAAAGCAGTACGGGGAAAAAATACACACTGCGGAAAAATCCACGCCCCATGATGGGCCGGTTCAATACCAGCGCTGTGACCAGCGCCAGCACAACCATCGAAGAAACCTGGAAACATACAAAAACGAGCGTATTGGACACACCTGCCCAAAAATACTCAGTGTCAGCATGGCAGGTCCGCGACTCTAAATAATTATCACAGTCAAACAAAAGCGCTAAGTTATCATCACCGACCCATCGTCGTTCTTCCAATCGGATCGCGTCCCGCATCGTCCCGGCCTGCCGCCCGTCGCTGAAACCGTAATAAAAATTCAGGATCATAGGAAGCAGAATAAAAATCCCGAAAATCAACAGGTTAGGCAGCACAAAAAAATAAGCCATGCGCCGGATACCGATGACATCCTGCAAACGGTGCAGAAAAATATCCAACGCGTTAAAGAATAACTTGATGGGTACAAGCAAAGTACGGATCAGAGCTTCTCTCATTCGGCGGTAAACCAGTTTTGCCTTTCGCACGGGTTATGCCTTTCCCCGAAAAAAAGGCTGCCAGCGACGTGATGATTGCTGACAGCCTGGGCAGGTTTACAGCTATTCCGTCATCGCGGCGTCTACGTCTTCCTGAATCTTTAGAATCGCTTCATCCAGCGTCAGTTCGCCCACAATGGCCTGTGTCAGGCGGTCACGGATCGAAGTATTCAGCACAAACGTATAAGGATGGTATTGCAGCGCGTAGGCTTCGGGCATCAGTTTCGGAATTTCAGCCAGGAAGACATCAAGAGCTTCCTTGTTCTGCTCATACGCGACACCGTCCGCCGCCAATCCGGTATGTCCGGGGATGAACAGCGTCCGCGCGGAGAACTCGCCCAAAACATCATAGCTCGCCAGATAATCCATCACCATAGCCACTTCTGCCGGATGCTGGGTGGTATTCAGCGCCACCATTACCGCGCCGCCAGGGATGCCGGTTGACCCGCACGGTCCGCTCGGATTCGGAACAGCTTCCCACTTAAAGCTGTCGCCGATTTTTTCGGCAAAGCCGCCGATCTGCCAGCTACCGGACATGTAAAACACCAACTCACCGTTGATGAAATACTCATTGGCCGCCGCATAGGTATCACCGCTGCCCGCCCAAACCGCGACAGGAGTAATCTCGCGGGTATGCCAATCCAGGATCATATTGGCGGTATCACGGAAACCCTGCGAGTCGACGGTGAAGGTGCCATCTTCATTTACATAGGTTGCGCACATCGACAGTGATGGTCCCCAAAAACGATGCCCGGATCGGTCAATAGCGACTGCATAGGGAGTCCCGGTCTTTTGGGCGACTTCTTCCGCCGCAGCCAGCCATTCTTCCCAGCTTACATCCTCTTTTTCATCAATCGGGACAGCAACGCCAGCCTCTTCAAACAGGCTGCGATTGATAAACGGACCGGTAATTGTGAATTGGGTTGGATAACCATAAATACCTGTATCATCGGCATCTTTGCGCAGGGAGTTCAATACAGGTTCAGGGAAGTTTTCTAACCAGTAGTCAACGTCGGGGAGATTAGGAGTCATATCCAAATAGTAATCTTTAAAACGACCCACATTGGTCAGACGTACCATATCGGGTGGTGTGCCGCCTTCAAGTTGAGCCTGAAGCACCGTATCAAGGTCTTTGTAAGCAACCACATCGATCACGGTCTTAATGTTAGGGTTTTCAGCCTCAAAGCGGTCTAACAGATCCCGCAGAACATCACCTTCAGTCCCGTCGTTGTACCACATAATATGAAGCTCAACCGCCTCATCTTGGGCTTTTACGTTCCAGGTACCGAAGGCAGAGATGACCAGCGCCAGAACGACGACCAGTGCGAACAAACGATGCTTTTGCATAGTTGTGTTTCCTCCCTAAACAAAAGAAAACGATGTAATTGTTAACTTGCAGCCGCAGTTTCAGAGCAGAGCTTCTCCTTTCTTGCTTTTATAAACGCAGCACTGGAAGATGCAGCATCTTTGCCAAAGCCAGCAGCGCCGGAACGTAGTCTCCATAGGTAAGCGCCATATGGTGTTCCAGCCCTTCAGACAACAACGTATCGAGCACCTCATTGGCCGGGCGATCAAACCGCAGCAGCCCTGATGTTCCCGTAAAACTCATTGGCGCACGGATCATCTCGGCGGTACCCACAACCAGACGATAGGATCCCGTAGCCTCACTGAGGCGCGCCACCGTCACGCGTCCCGGCTTGAGCGAAAATTCCATCAGCAGCGGAAGTTGGCGGTTGGAATGGATGGTGGCTTTCGGAGCAACCGTATAGTCTGCCATATCTAACGGCGCTTTCCCACAGTGCCAGAAGGTGACAGCATTGTCTTCAGGATCGAACACCACCAGATCGCTGTCAAACGCAGGCTGTCCGCTCAACCACTGTAAGATAAGTTGCGTGATACTACCATTGACATCTGCCTCGCAGCTACAGGGCTTGAATTCGTTATTCATCAGCGATAATGCGCCACATGCCGCACAGCCGAGATCGGTAAAAAATTCAGGCCAGCAGCGCACCGCAAAAGCGAAAATACGCTCCCGTTCGGCTATATCCCGCAATGCGATATACGTGCTTAATGTGCCATTGAGTGCCGTTTGATCAACCTCTTCCAGTCCGGTCATTTTACTTCCCAAACGGTGCCGCACACTTTCGATCACCCGCGTGTCTGCCGCGCGTACTTTTTCAAAGAAAGTTTGCAGATCGAACTGGATAATGTTGATGCCAAAGGTTGCTTGTAATGCTTTCTGATCTACGCGACATGTATCGAATCCCGCCGGGTGTTCTCCGACACGTCCAATGCGCGCGCCGCGCAACAGTCGCCGCACACGTCCCGCTTGCGCCACTACCCGCACCTTTTCGATGGCTTTTTCTGCATTGGGTTGAGCATAAATATACTCATAGTCCAGTTCCGCCCGTTTCAAGCCGTGTGCGCCCAGGCTAATTCCGCACAACGAGTTCAGGCGAAGACGTTCGCCTGTCCGTTCTTCAGGAACAGCCCACAGTAGCAGCGGCGCGTCAACCGCCTGAGCCAGATGGAGCACCAGCGTACCGTCGGCAAATGTTGCCTGAAACACCAGCAGTAAATCGGGTGGGTTATCAGCATACAAACGAGCAGCAATTTGGGCTTGTTCCAGCGTACTGACAAGGTTTTCCGGCGCAATAACTTTGAAACCCGCACTTGAAAGTGCGGTACGCGCTTCTTTAGTGACTTGCGCAGCAAGTTCAACATCAAACGTTGGTCTTGCAATCGGCACAAAACCCAGCGATAACGGTGAAGATGTTTGCATCAAAGCGTGACCTCAGACTGTCCGAAAAAGAACGTGTCCATGGCAAGGGCGGCTGCGCCTACAACCCCTGCTGATTGTCCAAAGGTGGGAGTGAGCACTTGAACGTGTTCGCCTAATCCGGCAAATGCTCGCTGCTGTAAAGTCTCTTTGATGACTGGAAACAGAATATCTTCACCCTGGGCCAGTATTCCACCCAGAATGATCAACTCTGGACTAAGCGTGTTAACCAGATTAGCTAACGCAATCCCCATATATCGGGCGCGCTCTTCTAACATGGCGCGTGTTCGATAATCGCCAGCCCGTGCTGCTTCAAAGATCCGTTCCAGGTAGGGCTGATCAGACCGATCCAAATATTCAGCCAGAAGACCATTCGGCGTTTCCCTGGCTAAGTTCTGCGCCAAACGAATGATCACAGGTTCAGATACAAGCGTTTCCAGACATCCCCGATTCCCGCAGCGACACGTCTCACCTTGATCAGGGATGATCGTTTCGTGACCGATTTCTCCGGCTCCCGCACCGCCTCGATAGAGCTGACCGCCCAACACAAATCCAGCGCCTACACCTATCCGGGCATAAACGAATGCCAACACATGCACATCTTTGCCCGCACCAAACAGCGCCTCAGCCATAGCCATAGCGCGCACATTGTTATCGACGAAAATGGGAAGTTGAAGTCGTGTGCGCAACCAATCCCGAATAGCGATGTTTCGCCATCCTAAATTGGGCGCAAGGATGTTAATCCCGTTAAATGGATCAACTAACCCCGATGCACCAATCCCCATACCAACGATTTGCTGCACATTGACCTGATGTTCATCAATAAGCTGTTGCACCGCGCTGCTAATCTGAAACAGGACTTGTTCGGCGGGTTGATCGAGTGGATGCTCAAACGCGATCTCATGCAGCGGTTGGGCAAATAGATTGGTGACGGCGATCCGCACACTTCCTACACCAATATGAACCCCAACCGCATAGCGCGACTCCGGGATAAACCGCAGTGCCGTTCGAGGTCGTCCAACGCTGCGCTGTTGGATAGCTGGCTCGCTGCCTTCTTCCTCAACAATGCCCTGTTCGAGCAGTTCGGTGATGAGATTAGTAACCGTTGTTGTGGAAAGCCCTGTGAGTTCCGCGATCCGTACTCGTGATACATGTTCATGGCGCAGCAAAGTGAGCAGGACAGCCCGGAGATTGTGGGATTTGATAGCGCTTGAACTGCTGCCAGTGAGAGAACGCTGAATAATCATGAGGTTAAAATTATTTAAATAACCTGAAAAATTAAGATGATGCCTCTACTATATGGTGAATTTTGTGCGTTTGTCAAGCCAGACGCACAAGTGTAGGTCCTTTGGTAGTTTGCATTGGGAAAATAAATGTGAACTGGTGCGCACCACCCGTATATCCGCGATGTAAATAGCGAGCGCCTAATCGGACTTGGCCTGAATCAACTTCTACACTGAGTTGGATGTGATTATATTCTCCACGTTGGTAGCCCAGGCTGATCCCATCATCTTCAAAGAGCGTAAACTCCCCATATCCCGTTTCTGGATGTGGATATATATAGATCATGTCGTTTGCCATCGGAATAATGCCGCCATCAGGAACAAACAACGGGATTCGCTCTAGTGGAGTGTCTACCTCAACGGTTTGTTTCCCCTCATAATGCTGTCCGCTGTAGAAATCATACCATCCGGTGCCTGCTGGCAAGTATACAGACCGAGTGCGCATCCCTGCTTCAAGTACAGACGCCACCAACAAATTAGGCCCAAGCATAAAATCAAACGACTCGGTATGGCAACGGATATCATGGGGAAATTCATAGACCATCGGGCGGATGATAGGATGCCCGGTGCGCGCAGCTTCAACGAGCAGGGAATAGAGATAAGGAATCAGACGGTAGCGAAACTGGATCGCTTCACGCACCAGGGGCAGCATATCGGGATACATCCAGGGTTCGTTCGCGGTTCCATCGGTGTTCCACGAATGAATGCAAAAACGCGGCTGGAAAATCATATTCTGCACCCAGCGCACAAAAAGCTCCGGGTCTGGACGTGGACCGGCAAAACCGCCGACATCGTGACCGGTGTTGGGCGCGCCGGACAAGCTGAGACCAAGACCCATTGGGATGTTGTAACGTAAGGTGTTCCACGACGTGAAGTTGTCGCCGGACCACGTTTGGGCATAACGCTGGATGCCCGGACAACCTGAACGCGATAGTAAGTACGGGCGCTTGTCGGGCCGGGACTCGGTCTGGGCTTCATACGAGGCGCGATTCATAAGCAGGGTCTGAACAGGACGAAGCAAACTGATCGGCAGCGGAGCGCCAAACCCATTGCAGCGTGCTGCATCATCCCATATTTCGAATTCGTTATTGTCATTCCAGGTGGCGTCGATGCCATAGGCGAGGAGCGACTCGCGGACTCCTGTTTTCCACCACGCGTAACCTGTGGGATTGGTGAAATCGATATAGGAGCCGATTCCACCCCAGAAAATGCTCATTTCCGGTTCGTCCTGATCGGCGGACTGGATGAAACCGCCTTGAGCATTAACTTCGTGATAACGAGGATGGGTCGTCAGTAGACAGGGTTTGATGTTGGCGGCAAGCCTGATACCAGCCTGGTGAAAATTTTCCACCATCTGGTGCGGATCGGGCACGCGCGAATGGTTCCAATTGAAGACGTAACGCTTGCCGTCAGCGCCAGTGGTGTAACCCGAAGACAGATGGAACATATCACAGGGGATGTCATGCTGTTGGCATAATTCGACAAACTGCTGGAGCTGAACCTGGGCATCCGGCGCTTCGGTGTAGCTCATGGTGGAGCCGAGATACCCTAACGACCAGCGCGGCGGCAGGATCATTCGCCCGGTCAGCGCCGAGAATTTTTCGACGACTTCGCGGATGGTGGGACCGTAGATGAGATAACAATCCAGATCGCCATCATCGGCCTGATAGGTGCGGAAAAGACCATGATAGGCGTCGATTTCCTGACCCATATCAAAAATGGTGGCTGCCAGATTGTCGTAGAAAAGACCATAGGCAGTGTTTAGCGAGGGAACGAATGTGATGTAAAAGGGGAAATGTTTATAGAGCGGATCGCCTGTTTCGGCATTATAACCGAGCGCATCCAGGTTCAACATGCGCATCCGCCGACCACGTTTATCTAAGGGGCCAGAACGCTCACCAAAACCGTAATAATGCTCGTCATCGCGGCGGCGCATTTGGTGAAAAACGGCGCGACCCGCACGATCATAAGCATAAGCACGCGTGGGGAGATCGGCAGCGAATTCACGCCCGGTGACATCGGACCAGCGCAGAAACAGCGGATTTAGATTGATTTCGACCTGAAGCTGGGAAGTCTGCAACCGGATATTCTGTTCACCGTTTAACACGTCGAAGGCGGGGAGCGGAAACGGCGATAAGTCGTCGCGCTGGCGTCCTTCACGCGGGACATCGCCGCTTTGACCGACAACCATCCAGGTACGATCCAGCCGCGATTTACCGTCGGGAAAATGCCGAATACGAAACAGATCGTGATTCAGGACGGTAAGCTGAAAAAGCTCACCGCGTGGGCCGGTAAAGGTCAGGGTTGGGGAAGCGTGATGCGTGCAGGTTACGTGAGACAGATGTGTCAGGCGCATGGCAGACCAAAATGAATATTAAAAGAGACAAATTCTATTGTCTCACAGATTGAAGCGATGCGCCTAATGGGGATGATAGGAAAATTTAGAGAAGGCCAGTTCTGTAAGTTTATTACTATTAGATTATTAAATGAAATACAAAGTCGAGTCGGTGCTTAACACCCCGCCCCCCCCTTTGCCCCGCTATTTCAGGGCATTTGAGGGGAAAATCGATCTGAAACGGATGGAGATCCTGGCAGGAAGTGGCACTTTTTGCCATAAACTCTATTTTCGCGGCGGGAGTCAGCAGCGATATGTTATGAATTGGAAAGGTGCGGCAAGGCTAGAATCAGGATAGCACGAATGTTCGAAGATGTATAGTATTTCGATGGCTAACTTCGATGACTAACTTCGATGGTTAATAATATGGAAATTACAGAAAGGCTCTCATCTCTACGACCGGAAAATCGAAATCAAGCCGAGATCGGGGCGAGCACACGCAACGAGGGTTTTGTGAGATTATGAACGATTAAATAATCCGGAGCGTAGGGGCCGGTTTGATGCGGATTAAAAATTAAATACGGATTTCCGATCACATCGGGATTCCGGCGCGAGTGCGGTCATCGAATGAAGGGGGCAGGTTTGCAAACCTGCCCCTACAACCCGCAACCGACCGGGTTTTATATCCGGTCTAATTTTTTAAAATGCATCAAACCGGCCCCTACAAACGCCTCCGCATTCAATTCATCCTGTTCGCCAACGCCCCTACGAAAACCCTCAAATCGCGGCAGTAATGCCATCAGGGTACGGTGGCGAACTGGTGCTGTTTGCGCTTCTGGATCAGCGATTGATAGTAGGCGAGAAGGTCGTGATCCTGATTGTTGCCCCAAAGCATTGGCGTGCGGCTGACGTGCAGCCCCATGCCGCCGCCCGTGCTGACTTTTTGGCTAAGGCCGACTTCGGTGCCATAAAAAATGATCGGGATGCCGGGTAAGCTCATCTGGACAGCAGCAGCCTGACGCAGCCTGTTTTTGTCACCGCCCGCGATGAACAGGAAGCGATCCATGTCGTGATTGTCAAGGAAGGTCGGCAGCAGAAAATCGGATGGGAAATAGGTGTAGTGGCGCTCGATGAAGGTCTGCAAGCGCGAAACGGGCCATTCCTGCCAGCCATAGGTTTGACGCAGGGCCGCGCCGAGATGGAAATCCAGACAGCCATCCAGACGCCCGACATAGGTCTTGATCATGTGCGGCGCGTCAACCACTTCGCCAAACAGGAAACAATCGGGCTTTTCGGCTTTGCAAGCCGCGCGGAAATCGGCCCAAAAGTCAGGGCCGGGACCGTTGGCATAGTCGAGACGGTAGCCATCGACATCAAAATCGCGCAGCCAGCGCCGCGCAATGCCGATCATCCAATCGCGCGCCGGGCCATAGGCCAGATTAAGCTGGGGCATGCCGGGATTGCCAAAAAAGGACTGGTAGCCGTTGAGAGAATCATCAAAGGTGAACCAGTTCCGGTATTCCTTCTCGGTTAAGGCGGATTGAAAGATGGGATGCGAGTCGCAAATGTGATTACACACGAGGTCGAGCAAGATACGGATACCGCGTGCATGAGCCGCTTCAACCAAAGCGTGCAGCGCCTTGTCACCGCCGAGACGTTCTTCAACGTGATCGTAGTCGGTGACATCGTAGCCATGATGGGATGGGCTGACCCAGGTGGGACTGAGCCAGATGCAGGTGGCACCCAGATCAGCAATGTAATCGAGTTTGTCGCGCACCCCCCATAGCGTGCCGCCGCAGATGCCCATCAGGTCTTTGGTCTGGAGCCACTTTTTTCCATCACCGGGATAGAAACGATCTACGAACACGTGATAGATTACTGCTTCACGCGCCCAAGCCGGCGGGGTCAGATCATCGACGTGATAGGTAAAGGTGTGGCCGCACGATGGATTGCCAGGGGCAAAACCGGCATCGAAGGGCTGGTCGTGAAAGAATGCCCCCGCAGCAGCTTCGGCGGTGGCCGTTACATTCGGCCAATCGGCAAAGGTTTCCGGGCCATCGGCAAGCCACGCGCCGATCTGATAACGCACAACAGTTCCGGCGGGTTGGGCAGGGAGTACGGTTTGCCATTCGGCCAAGTAGCCCCAAACCAGCGAGTCCCAATGGGTGGCGACAGGGGACAAAAGCAGCACATTACCATTGTGGGCTACACCTTGCTGTCCCACCGGGTCGCTGCCATCCAGCGTGTAGTAGAGGGCAACGTGATCCGCCGGGAGGTCCGGGCCAAGCTGAACGGTGATCGTCACAGCCTGACCGGGACGCGGATCGAGCGGATGCAAACGGTAGCTGTGTTGAATGCCCCGGCGGTTGGCGCGGTGGTGGACAACTTTGAGATCATCGGTTGCCAGAGTGCCAAAAATAAAGTCCATAGATCAGCCTTTGACTGCACCGACGGTCAGACCGCCGACGATAAAACGCTGCAAAAAGAGATACAGGATCACAATGGGCACGGCGGCGATTAGCGATCCGGCGGCGAAAACGCCCCATTCGGTTGAAAACTCGCCTGTGCTACCGACGAAACTGTACATGCCGACCATGAGAGTCCACTGTTCACGCGTGCCGCCCAAACCGAGCATGATACGGGCCAGCACAAAGTCGTTAAAGGTGCCGACAAAGGCCAGCAGTCCGACCACCGCCATCACGGGGCGAACGAGTGGGAAGATCAGGTAAATGTAGGCCTGCCAGTGAGTCGCGCCGTCAACCTGGGCGGATTCGTCGATGTCGCGCGGGATGGTGTCGAAGAAACCTTTCATCAGCCAGATGTTCATCGCCATGCCGCCGCCCATATAGACCAGAATCAGACCGCCGTAGGTGTTGAGGCCCAACTGCGGGATGTAGTCACCGACCTGACTCAACATGAGGTAGAGGGCGACCATCGCCAGTATGTTGGGGAAAACCTGTACCAGAAAAATACCCAGCAGCAGATTACGGCGACCCTGAAAACGGAAGCGGGAGAACGAATAGGCGCTAAAGGATGTGATCATCAAAATAAGCACGGTTGAGATACTGGCAATGACCACCGAGTTCCACATCCAGTGCCAGAAAGGAATCTGGGGGTCTTCAAATAACTGGCGATAGTTGACCAGCAGATCATTCAGATTCTCGGCATTGCTGGGAATCAGGCGCTGGGTTGCCATCGAGCCGTTAGTATTAAACGAGGCCGAGGTAATCCAGATAACCGGGAACAAGGCAAAAATCAACGCAGCAATGATGATCAGGCTGCGCGCAGTCCAGGCGAGATAGTTGGTAGGACGCACGGAATGGGAACGGACAAAAACAACATCCTGGGCAGGCGCGGAATCGGAAAAGTCAGACATTTTCACCCACCTCCTCCCAACGCTTGGTCAGGCGGAATTGAAAGATGGTTAGCACCCCGACAATGATAAAAATAAGCACAGCAATGGCGGATGCTAAACCGTAGTTTCGGCTACCTCCGGCACTGCTAAAGGCCCAATTGTAGGTGTAGGTCATCAGGTTATCGGTGTGGCCGACAGGCGGGGCATAGCCCTCTTTCATGTCGGGGCCGCCGTCGTTCAGGGCTTCGATCAACAGGTAGTTGTTGAAGTTGAAGACAAATGAGGCGATCAGTAAGGGGCCAACCGAGATCAGCAGCAGTGGGAGGGTTAGTTTCCAGAATTTGTTCCAGGCGCTGGCCCCGTCAACTTCGGCGGCTTCGTAGATCGATGAGGGGATGGAT
>CAYYNB010000009.1:0-47653 GCA_964472565.1 uncultured Anaerolineaceae bacterium | reverse complement strand
TTGCGGGGCGGTGTAATCAGCGGCGGCGGAGGGGCGCAGCCGGGCCACTTTCTGGGCCAGGGCGAGTTCTTCCACCCGGGACGCTTGCGCTTCGTGCAGGTAGATGGCCTGGGGATGAACCAGCCACAGCGCGCTGGCCCCGTCTACTTCGGCGGCTTCGTAGATCGATGAGGGGATGGATTGCAGCGCGCCGCTGGTGATCAGCATGAAATAGGGATAGGCAAACCAGAGATTAACCAGCAGAATCGAAAACTTGGCCCAACCGGGATCGCGCAAAAACGGGGGTGCCCAATCGAAGACATCACGCAGAGTCTCCGGGATGACACCAAATTGAGATTGGAGCATGCCACGCCAGATCAGGATGCCGATCATGCCAGGGATAGCGTAGGGGATGATCAGCAGGGAGCGGATCACACGGGCGGCGGGGAAACCTTCGAGCAGAAGCGCCATGAGGAGACCCATCGAAAAGGAGGTGAGCACACCCAAAAAGGCAAAGCCGACGGTCCACAAAAAGACCTGGAGCAGCGGACCTTCTAACAGGGCGCTGGTGAAGACTTCTCTAAAGTTTTTAGTGCCGACGAGTGTCCAGTAGCCCAGCGGGGCGGTCAGCTCGCGGCCTGTGACCGGATCACGCAGCACTTTGCCGTTGGCATCTTTGGCGATAAAACTGCCGCGTTCGTTATCGGCATAGTAGGGTGTGTTGGTTTCCAGATCGGTGAGGATGTCTTGATCCTCATCGTACTTCCACTTGGTCTGGTAGTTTCCGGCATTGTAACGACTGGTAATTCCAATACTGCCGTTCGCAAATTGGGTGGCATAGAGATCGGCGACTTTGGTTTCGTCGGCCATGATCTTAAACACGTCGCCTTTTTTCATACACTGGTAGTCACCGACAGCAACGGGAACCCCTTCGTCGCTGTACGATTCGCAGAGGGGCGCGTCTTCTTCGAGTGTGATGGCCTGGAGCGGTGTATCTGTTTCGGCAAAATAAGTTGTGTTGTCGGAGTCCTGGACCAGCCAGACCGCATAATCACCCTGTTCGTTCTGAAACAAGTACCAATAATAATTCGCGGCCCCTTCGGGCAAATAACGGTACTGTTTTTCCGTGGTCAAACGTTCTACGGTAATGTCTTTCGTGGTCATGTGGCCGTCGCTGTAGTTGGTAAACGCCACATAGAAGGTGTAAATAAGCGGGTAGATGGTCAGCAGGCCCAACAGCGCGAGGGCAGGCGACATCCAGCGCAGGGGCCAAAGCTGAGGGACGAGATTGATGATGGTAACGACGATGGCAGAAAGCGCAATGGCGAGCGCCAAAAACCAGTTACCATCAGCCCAAATGCCTGTCGCAAGCCAGACAGCTACCGCATCAACCACTGCGACACCTGCCAGCCGGATCAGGAATTGAACAATCGGAGGGAGGGCTGGTAGCCCAATCGGACGAGCAGCCCTACTAGGCATGATGCGCATGACTAACAGGCCGATTCCTTTCTTATTGGACGCTGTTTGCAGCGCCCCTATAAAAACGTTCGGGAAGGGGTGGACTTTGCAGCCCACCCCTAAAGGATCGTTATTCGCCTACCGTCACGGTCAACGTGTTGGTGGCACCGTCGAAGGAGAAGGTCACCGGGGTGTTGTCGGCGGGGACGTTGAACGGAATGTTTGCGCCGTCGCGTTCCGCGTTCGCGCCGTAGTTCACATCCCAGGTCATGTTGATGGCGGCTTTCACTTCATAGTCACCAGCCGGGAGGGTGCTCACGGTCAGGGAGTAGATACCGTTGGCATCGGGACCTTGCAGCCAGGAGAGCAAGCATTCGGGTGCCCAGTCGTTGGCGCAGCCGAGCGCAGCCTGATAGCTACCAGGGGCGGTGACGATGAGGTTAACGCTGTCGGCAATCGCGTGGGTGTTGGGATCGAAGACGAAGGTCACGGCGCTGTCTTCGGCCAGGGCCAGCGCAATGTTTGCGCCATCCCGTTCGCCGCCCAGACCGTAGTTCTCGTCCCAAGTGCCGTTGAGGGCAACTTTGTATTCATAGTTGCCAGCCAGGAGCTGAAGCTGGGCACGCCAGAAACCATCGTCACCGAGGACCATCAGGGTTTGTTCGCAGGCAGGATCCCAATCCGCGGCACAACCGGCGGGAACCTGGATCGTGCCGGGCAACCCCACCGTCATGCCGGATTCGGATGTGGTATCGCCTTCGGGCGCAGCCTGACCACCCGCCGCGATCAGTTCGCGGATTGAGGCACCCGCATCGGTGAGGGCGGTCTGCGGATCGAGTTCCTGGCGGATGATGAACTGCTGCGCGCTGCCCCATGAACCCCAGACCGAAGCCATTTCGGGGATGGAGGGCTGAGGAATACCGACTTCACCAGCGGCCTGGAAGGCGGCGAGATCGGGATCATCCAACTTTTCGAGCAGCGGCACAAACGCTGGGGGACGCGGATCGGCATCATACATGGCCTGCATGGGTTCTTCGGCGGCCATGAAATCGAGCAGGAAGGATTCGGCCAGCAGTTGCTTTTCGCTGTAGGCGCTGATCATGAAGCCCTGACCACCGATGAAGGGGATGCCGGGGCCAGCAGGGCCAGCGGGAATGTTGCTGATGGCGTAGGGCGCGCCGCTTTCACGGATGCGAGTCAGCGCCCAGGGGCCAGTCATGATCATGGCTGCGTCGCCGCTTTCGAACAGGGTGTGCAGCACGTCGTAGTTAACTTCAGGGATCAGATAACCTTTTTCGGCCATTGCCTGGAGCCATGCACCAGCAGCAATTCCGCCTTCACTGTCGATGCCGACATCCTGGGGATTGTAGTCGCCATTGGCATCCAGACCAAAGACGTAACCACCGAACGCGCTGAATTCCGGCTGCCAGTGGTAGGGGTCGTTGTCCTGGATCATGAAACCATACTGGGACGCGCCCGAAGACACGAGTTCTTCCGTGATAGCGGCTACATCGTCCCAGGTGGCGGGGGCATCGGGAACGAGTTCAGGATTGCGGAAGAGGGCCAGATTTTCAACCGCGTAGGGCATCCCATAGAGTTCACCGTTGTAAGTAAAGAGGTCCTTTGAGGCCTGGGTGAAGAGATCGGCTTTGGGGCCGAGGTTGATCGGAACCACCGAGCCATTCAAGACCAATTCGCCAATCCAGTCGTGGACAGCAACGATGATGTCGGGGCCTTCACCCTGCGGACCAGCGGTGGAGATGTTGGCGCGGATGTCGCCCAAACCCACTTCCTGCACGATCACTTCAATACCGTATTCTTCGGTAAACTGCGCAGCCAATTCGGTCAGAACGGGGGCGCGGGTGCGGTCAGCCCAGATCAACAGGGCTTCGTCATCCTGGGCGGAAACTTGGGGACTTACACTGAGTGATGGGGTGAGACTCAGTGCGATTAAAACAATCAAAAACAACGAGAATAAGTGACGCTTCATTGGGATTTCCTCCATTGCATTTTAAGTAGAACACCAATCAAGTTGAAACCGACTTTATTCGCGATCAAGCACCTCCTCCGAGTCTCCAAGAGTCAGTTGTAGATTTGAACGAACTTTTTCGAGCAGGGAAATTAACAATTCCTGTTCGGCTTCGGTTAAGTTCCCGAAGCGGGCCAGGAGGGAATTTTCATGGGCCTGGTGGACTTTGTCGCGCAAGGCTACGCCCTGGGCGGTGAGGGCGACACGTTGGGCGCGGCGGTCTTCGGGATCGACAACGCGGCAAACCAGATTGGCAGCTTCCATCTGGTCGATCAGCCGGGTGACGGTGCTACGCGCGCATAACATCCAGTCGCTCAGGGTCATCAGGCGTTCACCCCGAAGCGGATCAAGCAGGATCAAGACCCGATATTGGGAGCTGGTCAGATCATACTGGTGTAGAACGTTTCGATCACCTGCGTCGAGAAGCACATAAATGTCGTGGATGAGGCGGTAATGACGATGGGCAGGCGTACAAAGTTTATTAATACCATCTAACATTGTTGCACTCGAAATAATTGCATTTGCAACTATTATAGCACCACATCTTCAAATTAGGCAAGTCATTACCTGGGGCGCTGGTTTGGCGCGCCCCTACGAAAAATTATAAGCAAGACACAAATGTCAGGAGAGAAGGTCGAAGAGGCTGTCGAGAATGGAACTGCCAGCGGCAAGCAACCGTTCGCGGCTGTGGTGCCCACTGGGGACAAAGGCGCAGGAAATACCCAGGGCCTGAGCCACCGCGAGATCGTGGGTGGTGTCGCCCACAAAAAGCAGATCTTCCCGGTTGAAGGTTTGTTTAGCGATCCAACGCTGGGCGGATTCGATTTTGCCGTGCGCGTGATGATCGCTGATGCCGACTATGTCGGAGAAGTAGGACGACAAGCCAAAGTGGTCGATCATCGCCTCCAACATATCCTGCTTCATGGCAGAGAGAATGGATTGAGTCCGGCCCTGCTGCTGAATACCGGCTAAAACCTCACGCGTCCCATCACGAAGCTGGCATTCATGCGTGCGGCGCTGGTACTCGGCTATGAATTCGTTGCTGAGGACTTCAAACGGCTCGATTGAAAAGTCCAGCCCAATGGCCTGATAATAGTCGATCACCGGGAAATCGAAGACCGCCTGATAGCGGTCCAACGTGAGCGGGGGCAGATTTCGGCGGGTCAAAATGCCATTCATGATGTCTACACACAACCAGGCATCATCAAACAGTGTACCGTTCCAATCCCAGATGATATGTTTAGCCATGTTTCGCGCTCACTCGCGGCCCCTGTGGGGTGTCTTCGACTTCGTAGCCGAGCACGCGAATCTGGTCGCGGAGGGCGTCGGCATCCTTCCAGCGTTTTTCGACACGCGCCTGCTGACGTTGATCGGCCAGGGTCAGGATGTCGGCGGGGATCGTTTGTTCGGCGGGTTTCCAGGCGGCAAGGTCGAGGCCGAGAATACGGTCAAATTCTAACAGAGTCGCTTTTTTGACCAACGGGGCCAGATCGCTTTTCACCAAGTCCCAGGTGACAGCTATCGCACGGGGCATGTTGAGATCGTCGTTGATCTGGGCGACAAACTGATCCATATAACCTTCATCGGGGGTGCTGGGTTCGCCTGACTGATAGGCTGCCATACGGAGACGATCCAGCGCTTTGGCGGCTCCATCGAGACTATCCCAGGTGAAGTTGAGCTTGGCGCGGTAGTGCGCTCCCAAGCAGAAAAAACGCCAGGCTAAGGGATCGTAGCCCTGATCGATTAAGGTCTGGACCCGAAGGAAGTTGCCGACAGATTTACCCATGCGGGATTCGTCGATTTGCAGGAAGTAGCCATGCATCCAGAAATTGGCGAGGCGCGTGCCGTAGCAAGCCTGGGTCTGAGCGATTTCGTTGGGATGGTGAACCATAATGTGATCTTCGCCGCCGCAGTGGATATCGAAGTAGGGACCAAGATATTTGGCGGACATGGCCGAACATTCGATGTGCCAACCCGGAAAACCGACACCCCAGGGGCTATCCCATTCCATCTGGCGGTGTTCGCCGGGCGGGCTGAACTTCCAGAGGGCGAAATCCGTCAGGTTACGTTTTTCAGCGAGTTCGACGCGGGCACCCGCCTGCAAGCCTTCGATATTGAGGCGCGCGAGATAACCGTAATCGTCCAGTTTTGAAGTGTCGAAATAGATGCCGTCGGAGGTGCGGTAGGTGTAACCGTGCGCTTCGATGCACTGGATCACTTCGATTTGTTCGGCAATATGGTCGGTGGCTTTGCACCAGACATGCGGTTCCTGAATGTTCAGGCGGGCCATATCGTCTTTGAATTCCTGAGTATACAGGGCGGCGATTTCCCAGGCGGTCATGCCGGTGCGCTTAGAACCTTTTTCCATCCGGTCCTCGCCGGTATCGGCATCGGAGGTGAGGTGGCCGACATCGGTAATATTCATGACGTGGTTGACCTGATAACCGTTGAATGCGAGCACCCGGCGAAGGATGTCTTCAAAAATGTAGGTGCGCAGATTGCCAATATGGGCATAGTCGTAAACCGTAGGGCCGCAGGTATACATGCCGACCTGGGGCGCATGGAGCGGTTCAAAGTCGCGGAGGGAGCGAGTGTAGGTATCAAACAGCCGAAGGGTCATAGCGCATTCCATCGTGTGAATAGATAGTCAGACTATAGATACTATCGCCACAAAAACTCATATACAAATCGTTTCCGTGTTATTATTTATGACTTAGAAAATTTCGCAGTAGGACTGTTTTTCCATGAGCCATTTCAATCCTAAAGTCTTATACCAATTTGTGCGTTCCTTTCAGGCACAAACTTTACTCGATGCGATGCAATACAGCCGGAGCGTTCGCGCCCGGAATCGACGATTCGCACTCAAAAAGGCACGTGGACGTTTTACCTCGCTGGGAAAAGTGATTTCCATCGACAAACGCACACAAGGTGCCGTAATTCACTGTGAAAACGGGCATATCGAACTCCATTTTTTGTCGGCGGAAATTCTGCGGGTGCGGATCCGGCAAGATGGCGAGTTCCGGCCTCCGTTTTCATACGCTGTCGAACGGATTGATTTTCCAACGCCGACGGTACTCGATGGCGAGGATAAGCAGACGTTCAATGTCCGCACGGATCAACTGGTCTGCCGGGTGATGAAAGATTCGTCTGCGCTGCGGTTTGAAATGCCCGATGGACGCGTGATCAGCGAGGATGATGGCGGGGCGGCATGGCGGGAACGGGACGTTCGGTGGACACGCAAACTGCCGCCGGATGAAGCGTGTTATGGATTGGGAGAACGCGCGCATGCGTTGAATTTGCGGGGCAAACGGTGGGAACTGTGGAATACCGATCCGATGCCTTACCAGCGGGGGGCTGATCCGCTTTATGCCAGCATCCCGTTTTATCTGGGCGTGCGGGCGGACGTGGCACACGGGGTATTATGGGATAATCCGGCGCGGGGGTATGTAGACCTGGGGGCTGAAAAGCCGGATCGGATGACATTTGGGGCGGAAGATAATGAGCTGCGGTTTTATCTCTTCGCGGGACCGACACCGCAAAATGTGCTCAAAAACTACACCGCGCTAACCGGGCATATGCCACTGCCGCCGATGTGGGCATTGGGGTATCACCAATCACGCTGGGGATATGAAACCGAGGACGATTTCCGCAAACTGGTGCAGGAATTTCGCCAGCGGCGGCTGCCGTGTGATGTGCTGTATTTTGACATCGATTATATGGACGGCTACCGCTGCTTTACGTGGGATCGGAAGCGGTTCGCCAAAATGCCGACTCTGCTGGCGGACCTCGCGCGACACGGATTTAAGAGCGTGGCGATTCTGGACCCTGGAATTAAAGTTGATCCACATTATCCGATAGACGAAGAAGGGCAACGCGAGGATGTATTCCTGAAATATCCAGATGGGACACGGGTGGTTGCTCCGGTATGGCCGGGGAAATGCCATTTCCCGGATTTCACCAGTGCCCAGGTGCGGGCGTGGTGGGCCGGGCATGTGATGACACTGGCCCAGGCGGGATTCGCGGGGTTCTGGAATGATATGAATGAACCCGCATTGATCGCGCGGAAATCGGATAAAACGCTGGCCGATTATGTGCAGCATGAATGGGAAGGCGAAGGAAAAACACACGTCGCGGGCGGACATAATGTGTACGGGATGCTGATGGCACGGGCGACACGCGAAGGATTACAGAAACATCGCCCAGACAAGCGTGTGTTTACGCTGACCCGTGCCGCGCATGCCGGTGCGCAGCGTTATACCTCGTCGTGGACCGGGGATAATGTTTCGACGTGGGATCATCTGCGGCTGAGCATCAGCATGGCGCTGAATATGGGACTGTCGGGACTCTCCTTCACGGGGCCGGATATTGGCGGATTCGCGGGATCGGCGGATGGGGAGCTGCTCACGCGATGGATGCAACTGGGATGTATGCTGCCCTACTTCCGGTCGCACACGATGAAAGGGACGCCGCACCAGGAACCCTGGAGTTTTGGGGAGAAGTATGAGCAAATCATTCGGTGTGCGCTGGAAATGCGGTACCAGTTTTTGCCGTATATTTACTCGGTGTTTGTGCAGTGTGCGCAAGATGGGACACCGATCATTCGCCCGCTGTTTTGGGTAGACCCGGAAGATAAAGACCTGTATTCGCTTGATGATGAGTTTATGCTGGGGGACTCGGTGTTGGTCGCGCCGGTGCTGGACCAGGGAGCGGATCAGCGCAGGGTTTATCTGCCGCACGGGGTCTGGTATGAATACGGCACAGGAAAACTGATCGACGGGGCGCAGTATATCACTGCACAGGCTCCGCTGGATACCCTGCCGCTGTATATCCGCGCGGGACATACTTTACCGATGTGGCCGCTAATGCAATTTGTGGGCGAAAGATCGCTCGACGAGTCACGGCTGCGGGTGTATGCAGGCAGCGGGGATACGAGCGTTTATGAAGATGCGGGCGAGGGACTGGATTATCAAAAAGGCGATTTCCGGTGGTCGTATTTTAACTGCCGGTTCCTGCCCAATGGGCAATTTGCGATTCAGTGGCGGCGCGCCGGAAAATATGAACCCCCTTACCAGCAGATTCGGGTGGAAGTGGTGGGAATTCCGAGCGAGCCGGAAATGGTCGAGATCGATGGACAGGCCGCGCCGATCTGGTATTTTGAAAACGGCGTGGTGGAATTTTTGACCAAATCGTTCAGCGAGGCGCGCATTACAGGGCGCAGCCACCGGAGTGAAAAAGCTCAACAAACGATGCTGCGCCCGCCGAAAAAATAGGATTATTCCGACTGCACGGTGCGCAGAATTTCTTCAACTTCAGAGGGATCGGGGTCCCAGAGATGTGCTTGCATGTCGAGGCGATCCCGATCATCAAAGGTGATGCCTTCGGCTTCGAGCAGGGCGCGCTGTTCGGCGGCCCCTTCGGGAGAACCTTTGATGCTGATGCGGCCCTGGGCATTCACGACGCGAAACCAGGGCACACCCTGCGCCCCACCGCGCAGCGCGGCTAAGGCCCAGCCAACTTCACGCGCGCCGTAGGGGGTGCCGAGAAGCTCGGCCACACGGCCATAATTCAGGACTTTGCCAGAGGGAATATGGCGGACCAGCGCATAAACGAGTTGATTAAATGATGCACTCATCAGTTACTCCTCATCCAAAACCAAGCCTGTCTTATTATACTCGTTTTGGGCGGCCCTGGACACTTGTTCTACTATTGGGCGTCATTTATCTCAGTGCTATTTTTGCGATCAACAAGAGCGACGCAAAAGTTTTCGTGATGCCGGGCAACTGCTTCAGCCAATGCGATAAAAATGCAACCTGCGGCGATGATGACGATGGATATGATGGACAATTCGCTTACTATATCGCGCGCGATCCGGCGGATGGGGTGAACTGCCTGGATGAACCGGCTTACCGGATGCAACGGATTTTACTGCCCGCGCTGGGGCGGGTTATCAGCCTGGGGCAAGAAGCGCTGATTCCCTGGGCGTTTGTGCTGATCAATCTCACGGCGCTGGCGATCAGCACGGCACTGGTGGAGTCGTTGTTGATCAGCGAACACGCCAGCCGCTGGTTCGCGCTCAGTTACGGATTGTTTTTTGGCGTGGTGATTGCTGTCCGGCTGAGCACGACGGAACCGCTGGCGTATGCGTTGGTGATCGCCGGCGTGTGGTATGCCCGGCGTGAACGTGTGGTGAGGACGGCGGTTCTGCTGGCGCTGGCGGCATTGGCAAAAGAAATGACACTGCTGTTCGTGGCAGGCTATGGATTGTATCTGGTGCTGCACAAACGATGGCGAGATGCGGTGATCATGGGTTTCATCACGGGACTGCCGTTTGCGCTGTGGCAACTTGTTCTGTATGTCTGGCTGGGCGAGTTTGGAATCGGATCGGGCGGGGCGCTGGCGACCCCATTTGAGATCATCCCCTATAACGGGGTGTGGCGAATCGCGTGGGAGGGGGGCATCGCCGCGTTTTTGCTGTTGGGCGTGCTGCTTGTGATTCCGGCGGCAGTGCTGCCCAGCGTGTGGGGGCTGTGGCATTCACTCCGTGATATGCGGCGATCCACATTTGATTTATATACCTGTTTGCTGCTGGCGAACGCGGCGATCATGCCGTTTGTGCCGTTTTCGACATACCGGGAATTTCTAGGAATTCTGCGGTTTATCCCCGGCCTGGTGCTGATGGTGATGCTGTATGCGGCACGGTATGAGCACCGGCGATCACTGGTCTACAGTACCTTGTGGATTCCGCTGCTGTTGTTTCTGCTGGTGGGCTAAAACACCCTCATTCCGACTGAAACAAATACGGGTTGATCTGACGGAGATCGGCCAACAACTCGTCGTGTTTGGCGAGTTGGTTATGCTGGGCATAAAAATCGGCCAGCGCCAGCCAACCCTTGTATAAATGGGTGGGATAGGCGGGATGCGAGAAGGACGGCAGATAGTCGAAGGTAGCGGGACGGGCGTAGACGGTGCCCGCGAAATACTGGTCCAGCGCGGGTTCATTCAGACTGTCTTTGAGCAACTGTTCAGTTGTGGCGGCGTCTTTCCTGGTTTGTGCCAGGATAAAATTAGCATATGCGCCGCCAAAATGGTCGATATAACGGGCGTAGCGGGCATCCTGTTCGGCGGCGTCCGAATCGCCACGCTCTAACTCGATCTCGGCGCGTTCGAGATAGGCGCGTTCATCAAGCGGACGGGCGGCAATGGCTTTGTCCAGCCAGTTAAGCGCCTGAGCATGCTCTTCTAACACGCGATGCGCATAAATGCCCTGAGCCAGGTAGGAGTAAAAATCATCGCCGGCTTCCGGGAGCGGCGATGAATCGGAGAGCAGAACCGAAACATAAAGGCGTTCGCCCAGCGGGATAGAGTCATCGTTGAGATAACGTTCGACGGCTGACGAGTCCAATAACGCCAGATATTCGGCCAAGTCGGGATTTAGTTCCAGGGCGCGGGGATCGGCCAAGTGGAGCCAGTAGGCAGGAAGCCGGGTGTTGATGGCGGCAGCGCGGCGCAGGGCGGCTTCGGATTCTTCGAACTGGCCGTTGTGCTGGTATAACATGGCGAGATTAGCCCACCCGATGTCGAAGGTTGGCTCCTGTTTGAGCGATTCTTCATGGGCGGCGATGGCACGATCCAGATAGGCGGGGTCTTTTTCGGACAGGCGGCCCAGTACATAAGCGTAGTGCAGATCGTAAAGGGACAGCGCGGGATCGATGTGGCGGGCGGTGTCGGCGTAATCAAGCGCTTGTTCCAGATCATTGTCATCTAGTGCGAGACGGCTGAGGGTCATGTAGAACTGGGCGAGGTCCAGCCAGAGAATGAGCGCAAAGGCCAGCAGCAAGGCTCCCAGAAAGCCCCAGGCCAGACGAGGAGCGCGAATCGCAGCGGGGGCCGGTGGGCGGGCAGGAACGGTATAGGCGGCGAGAAGCAGCAGGGGGAGTACGGACGAGGTGAGCGGGAATACATCGACCAAACTATGAACACTATAGGCAACAAAAGCGGCTAATACCCCTTCCAGCCAGAGGCGGCGATCTCTTTCGGCGCGGGACCATGCGGCCCACCAGACACGGCCCAAATAAACCAGCAGCCATATCAGAATCAGAAAACCGGGAATACCCGTTTCGGCCAACACGTGCAAGGGCAAATTGTGGGCGGAAACGACTTTATCCTGGGCGAGATCGGGATCACGGTATTCGCGCAGGGTGCGCCCAAACAAGCCCGGTCCGATGCCGTTCAGTGGATGATCACGGGTCATTTCGATGGCACTGCGCCAGATGTCCAGGCGGCCTTCGTCGCTGTCACTGCGAACGCCAGTCGCGGTCCAGACCACGATCAACAGACTTGCACCGACGACAGCCAGCAGCATCCCGGTTAGAATGATCCAGGGTTGAAACAGCCTGCGCCCGGTGCGGCGCTGCCAGCGCAGGACGCCAAAGGCGAACAGGAGGCCCCCCGCCACAAACGCGCCTAACAGCCCGCCGCGCGAAAAGGTCAGGATTTCGATCAGAAACAGGAGAAAGGCTGTTGCTGCTAAAGCCAGACGAATATAGTTGTGACGAGCCAGGAGCACACCGACCAGGATCAGGGGAAGCAGCACGGCGATATAGTTGCCCTGAATGGTGGTGATGCCCAGCGCGAGATCGAGTTTGGGGGAAAGCGGCGGAAAGAATCCAGCACCATCCCAACTGAAAAACCAGAGCGCCAATTCGACAATGCTGATCGCGATGATGGTCAGGGCAACAGCCAGCAGCGCTGCCTGAAAATGGGATGCCCAACCCCGCCGCATGAGATCGACCAGCATGTAAAACGCCAGAATATGAAGCAAAAACGGCCAGAGCATTTCCAGGCTGATACGACGATCCTGGGCCAGCAGCGCGGTCAAAAACAACCAGATCACACCGACCAACAATGGGGCATCCAGCGGGGTGCGGGGAAAGGGTTGTTTGTGGCGGATCAGCGAGACGAGCCAGATTGCAATGGGGCCAGCCATGAAGATCAGGCGGATGCTGTCGGGGATCGCGCCGACGTGGGCAAAGGCGGTGCCACCAATAAACGTGATATAGAGGACCAGCAGGATCGTGAGCAGGCGCATCAGCTTAGGTTCCCTGGAATGAGAGCATCTTGCCGACTGTGCGCAGCATGATCAACAGATCGAGCGCCAGGGAATGATGCCGGATGTAGTACAGATCGTATTGTAACTTCATCAGCGCGTCTTCTTCGCTGCTGCCGTAAGGATAACGGACCTGCGCCCAGCCGGTGATGCCCGGCTTGACAACGTGGCGCGTCCGGTAGAAAGGAATATTCTGGCTGAGGTCCTGAACGAACTGGGGGCGTTCAGGGCGCGGGCCGATCAGACTCATGTCGCCACGCAACACGTTAAAAAACTGCGGCACTTCGTCGAGGCGCGTTTTGCGCATGAGCTTTCCCATACGGGTGATGCGGGGATCGTCCTCCGTGGCCCATTTCGGCCCTGATTCACGTTCCGCATCCGGGATCATGGAGCGGAGTTTGATCACCTTGATCACGCGCCCGCCCTGCCCGACACGTTCCTGCCGATAAAAGATGGGGCCGGGCGAGTCCAGATACATGGCAAGGGCGATAAACGGCAGCAGCAACAGAAAAAAGAATAATCCCACCAGCGCGGATAAAATGTCCATAGCGCGCTTGAGCAGCGGATAGGGGTCAAAAATGGATGTGCCTTCGATGGGCAGCATGGTCGTCCAGTAGCGCTGACCGACATGCTCCACCGGGACACGGCCTGTCACCTGCTCATAAAGGAGCGGCATAGGAACAATGCTGAAACCCTGCTCGTAACAGTCCATGATGCTTTGGAACATTTCACCAGACAATTCGCTGCCATGTGCCAGAATCAGTTCGGCTACATTTTCGCGGCGGGCCACCGCCAGCAGATCGGTGCTGGTGCCGATGACTGGAACGAGTGAATCATCGGGTGGGGATTCGCGGGATTCGATGATCAGCCCGATCACATCGTAGTCATCGGGCGCTTCCTGGCGCAGGGCTTCGATCATGGTGTTGGCAGTCCAGCCGGAACCGATCACCAGGGCGCGGCGGGCCGCAGTGCGCCCGAACAATGCCGGACGTGCAACACGCCAGATGACAATAAAAACGAAGGATAGGACAGCGTAATAAAAAATGAAGAGACGGGGCAATGCCGCGCGGGGAGAAAAGAAGAAGATCACCAGGTAGACGACGACGATTTGAGATGTAACCTGAGCCAGCCGTAACAAACTGGTATCGATATGGGCGGTGATGCGCAGATTGTAAAAATCGTTGGCACTGGCGATCAGCAACCAGATCGCAGCAAGAATGGGAAACCAGTAGCTGTGGGTGAGGATGAAACGGAATCCGAGTCCCCGGTTATCCACGATAACCCAAACACCGAGGGCCAGCAGTACCGCCAGCAGAATAGCGATAACATCACCGATCATGAGCAGCAGACGCCGCTCGGAAACCTGCAACTGACGGCGAGGAGGAGGGGGATAAGGTCGATGTGTGTTATTCATAGTTTATGTTTGCGGAGCATATTCCATGCGCCATACCAGAAGCCACTGCCCCACGCAATATGAACGGTTGTGAAGACGAGTGGCAAACGAGTCAGGTGCTGCCACCCCGCGCGGCGGCATTGGTGGATCGTCGCGACGGCATTCGCCAAAGCATAACTGATCAGCGTTAATTTCCACAGGATTGAAATGATCCGGCTGAAAGGGGCTAATAGCGCACCGCCGACCAGCGCGGCGACAAATACCGGCGCAATCAAATGGCGGGGATGGGTTGAGGCGGGATGTGCCGCCAAAACGCCGAATTTACCGATGCCATAGTTGAAAAACTGGCGCGCTAAGGCGCTGAAGGTCTGCCGCCCATAGTAGTCAGAGCGGATGTCGGGAGATAGATAGATACGCCCGCCCGCTTTGCGAATACGGTAGTTGAATAAATAATCCTCGTTGATTTTCAGCTCGTCAAAGCCGCCGATACGATCAAAAACGGCACGCGGCCATGCGCCCAGATAGACCGTATCGACATATTCGGCGGTGTCGCTGACGGTGAACCGACTGGGTACGCTGAACGGCGAACGGTACGCGGCGGCAATAGCTTTGCCGGTGGCGGTTATACCGACAAAACGCTGTGGGCCGCCGACATTATCCGCGCCAGTTGCCTGCAAATGGTGAATGCAGCGACTGACATAATCCGGCGCGATGAGGGTATGACCATCGACGCGAATAATAAATTCGCCGCGCGCTTCGGCAACGGCCCTATTCATCGAGATGGCTTGAATGCGGCGCGGATTGTACAGCAGGCGAACACGCGGATCACGGGCCGCTATTGCTTGAACCTGGGCAGGGGTGGAGTCAGTGGAAAGTCCATCAACTACCAGCACTTCCATAGAGGCGGCGGGGTAATCCTGCGCCAAAATTGCGCCAAGAGAACGTTCGATCCAGGCGGATTCGTTATAAACAGGCAGCACTACAGTAACAAAAGGCGGCATAAGTTTCCTTATCCTAGTGAGGATGTGATTATAGCGCTAGTCCTCCGGTCGGGGGATACGCCGCCCAATGGTCAAGTTTCCGAGCGTAATCAGGGCAAAGATCAGAAGCAGACCCAGCGCACTGACACCCGCTGCCAGATCCCAGTGGCGCGGGCTGAAACGGAGTACCACTTCGGCTCCTCCGGGGGGAATCGCGACAGACTGGAATGCCAGATTCGCGCGGTAGATGGGCGCGTCCTGCCCATCCACGGTGGCTGTCCAGCCGGGGTACCACGTACTGCTGATCACAAGATAAGCAGGGCCATTGGCACGGACATCCAGATGCAGCCGATCTGAGCGGCGCTCGATGATAGTGACGGTGCCCTGACTCAAGGAAACTGGCATATCCGGCGATTCGCCAGCAAGGAATGCGATTTGCTGCGGATCCCAATCCGGATCGCGCAGGCGGTCTTCGATAGCCGAATCCGAGTCCAGCCATTCAACTTCGGAGACTAACCACGCATATTGGGCGGTATCCGGCGAAATGGAAGGCACAACATCCTGCCAGCCGCGCGGAGTCTTGCCGTAGACTTCGGTGACAGCGGCCATACGGAGCAAGGAATTAGAACGGGTACCCAGGTCTTCGATCAGGTCGAGGTAGCGCTGGTAGTATTCGGGGACGAAGGGATCGAAGTTGTTCAATGAATAGACATTGTTGAGCATGTTCAGGTTTGACAGGCGAGATGTACGGACATCGGGCCACTGGTCGCGCGCTTTGCGGTAGTCCTTTACGTCGAACAGCTTGTCGTATTTGATTTCCTGCTCATAATCTTCAAACCAGTAAATGCGTCCGCCGCCTTCGGGCTGCGAAACCCCAAACTCGCGCGAGTAGAAGTCTGAGGGAACGGTTGGATTGAGGCCACTGTTGGCCCAGGCGAGATCGATGGCAACAAAAAGTAAAACCGATGTACGCCACAACACCGGCGATATAAGCGAAGCACGATCCGGTTGGGTCAGGGTAAACAGCGCAGCCACCACCACCCAACAACCTAAAACCACCATGCCGCTGGCTAATACATCAAGGGCTTTCGAATCCTGATCCAGAAACTGCTGACCGACCAGCGCCATGATAACCATCGTGCCGCCGCCTGCTACCGACAGGCGCGACCAAAAGACAATCCACTTGCCGCGCCCCCAGTTCTGGGTACCGATTCCCGCCAGAATGGACAGCGAAAAAACGGTTAAGATCAACCACCGGACCGGTTCGCGGAAGGATTTAAAAGTCGGGATGTAATCGTAGAGCAGGTGATAGAGCGGGCTGTAATTGCCCAGCGCAACCAGCAGTGCGCCCAGCCCTAACAACACCCAAAAATAGACGGTCTGGAACGCGGGAAAATGCATGAGATACTGGCGGCGGCGGATGCGCCCCCCTATTGCTGCAAGCGCGGAGATAAATGGAATAAAACCAATATAAGCGGCATCTTCAAAAAAAATACCTTCGGTGATGTACGATCCGTCTGCCGGTGTGCCAAAAAAATGAGGACTCAACAGGGTAATAAGACGCAGGGGATGATAGGACAGGCTGGTGACCGTATCAAAGTCCATACCGCCGGAGCGCTGCGACTCCTGCAAATATTCGACTGTCAAGACGATTTGAATGGATGCCAAAACAATGCCCAAAATCATACCCGTTGCAAAACGCAGCAAAGCAGCCAAACGATATGAACGAGTTCGGGTGGGCATACCGCGCGCGATCTGCCACAGAACATAGAGTCCGACCCCTAAACCGGAATACCATGTTGTTTGGGCATGACCCGCTAAAAGCTGCAAACCGAATGCCAAGCCCAGCCAGCCTATGTTGCTCCAGCGACGCTGGATGAGGGTTAAATGTGCAAGCCAAAAAATCCAGGGAATCCAAGCGGCGGCATCCGCAGTGGTAAAGGAACCAAAACGGCCAATGGTGTAACTGGAAAGCGCATAGGAAAGCGCGCTGATGGCACGCCCGAAGGGTTGGATACCCAGAACGCCTGTGAACTGCCACAAACCAATGGCGGCCCAGATCACATGGCCCAGGGCGATAACCGACATGGCCGGGCCGTTGGGCAGCAGCAGAAACAGCCAGTTGGGCGGGTAAAAGATGGCGCTCTGATAATTGGCGATTAGCGGAGCGCCCGCACCCAAGTAGGGATTCCAACCGGGAAGTTGGCCGGAATGCAGTTCATCGAAGGCGAAGTGCCGCCAGGGATAAAATTGCAGAGACGGTAGTCCCCAGAAGAGCACCTGCCCGCTGAGCAGGCGGTGAAACAAAGCCAACAATGCGAAAGCCAACAGCGCAAAGGGGAGCCAGGTTGGAATGTCGCGCTTCAATGCTGCACCTCATAAACCGTGACCGAGCCTTCGGAAAATAAGATATTCAACCCTTCGGCCCATGTGCGAGATTCGATGTCCAGGCCCGCGAGGATATAATCGACGTGGCTTAATAACTGTTCAGTTGATTGTGGGTCTAATTCCCCGGCAAAAAAGCGTTTAACCGTTTGTTCCTTCTGCTTAAAATTCATTGTTTGTGGTCCATGACCGATATAACCGCGTAAATCGGTCCGAACTGTCAAATAATTACTCACATCTTTGGAGCTTAAAACGACAGCATCGGGGGGAGCCAACCTGTTCAGGCGATCCAGGGCGGCTAATTCAGGACTTGGGTTGAACAGTGGGCGAGCAGGGTGAAGCGCGCTAAAGGTTCCGCCTAACCAGAGCAGAAGCGTGGTAGGTAATGTTAACCACAGGAGCACTATCCGTCCCCGCCGCCATGTTTTGTGGTGAGATAGCAGGAAGGACAACCCCGCTACGGCCAGAATGCTCAGGGGAACGAGTACCCCTTCGGCCAGCCGCCGCCGCTGGACATTAAATGGCAAATAGAGAAGCACCGGGGATACAACAATCCAGGCCACAAGCAGCAGGTGAGGAAGCTCCTGTTTGTGCCAGGCCCATCGCAGGGCGATAAGGGCCGGAACCGCAAGCACACCATAGCCTAATACATAATGTAAGGGATGGGGCGAGGGAAGGGTACTTTGCGCAAACCACCGACCTATCACCTCATTGGTGGCGAAGATGGTACTTGTATAAAGGAACAGGGGAAGCGTGACCAGCGCCGCCGTAACCGCGCGCCAGAATAGCTGCCAGGGGAAATGGCGCGTCTGAAGCCACGCTGCTACCCCCCAGCAACCGAGCAGCACATAAACAACCGCGATGTAAAAGGGCACGTTCAAGCCCATAACCAGCCAGGAAATTCCCGCCAAGACACTCGCGCGCCATGTCTGCCCATCAAACAAGAGCAAAAAACCAACCAACAACGCACAACGGGCGAGGACCAGATGTGGCAGACCAAACAGGATCAGAAAGCTATAACCTTCGGGTACATAAAAATCAACAGGCAGGGAGCCTAGCCAACGCCCCAGGCCAACCAATTGAAGCAGCCAACCTAAGCCGCCGCCAAGAGTTATGAGCAACAGCGCCAGCCAACGTGATGCCGGGCGGGGTAAAAAATGGGCGGCGAAACGGTAATAGATCAGGATCAGCAAAATCCCAAAAAAGATGCGGGCGAGATGAAAAGTAATGGCCAACGTGGTAGAAAAATCTGGCTGGTTCGGATTGGTAAACAGACTCGCCAGTTTGCCCAACAAAATGTAGGGCAAATACGCCAGCACTCCGTCATGGGGTTCTGAGGTATAGCGGATGGTAAACAGCCAGTCGCCCTGCGCGCCCATCCGCATTACGGTGAGATACTGGTTGCCGTCTTCTACTCCGAAGAGGAACCCGCCGAATTCCCAATCGTCATTCTGAGAATGCCAAGCCACCAGATAGGGCAGTGTGGTGAGGATCATCACCAGCACTGCAAACAGGATCACCCGCTGCCATTCTGTTCGTGTGATGCGCGGCACGAGATTCCCCCATTAATTCAGAATAACGATGCGGACCGCGCCTAGAATTACTTCCTGCTGGATACGATCCGGTGGGATTTCGTCCATACAGGTCCAGCCCGGCGCACCCAAACCCTGCTCATTGGTGCGCAGGACTTCAATACTGATGCCATGATTTTCGAGCACCTCTGATTCAAAACCGAGCGTCCGCAACTCGCCCACCGGGTCACTGTTTTGAACGTCAATCTGGGCTGTGCGAAGTGCATTGTTGTGATAAAGCGCCGTCACATGACCATCATCTGTTACCTGGATCGAACGAACCAAGCCCGCATTGACATCATCCAGAAGACGCTGAATTTTTATTTCCTTCGCATCCTCTTCCGAAAAATCACGTTCCTGCGGCCCCCAAAAGATATATTTGACGCGGAACGGAATGGAATCGCTTAACAATGTGGTGCAGTCGGTGCCATGATACCAGTTCTCGACCTGTTCTAAGCGTTCATCGACATGAACGGTTTCAAGCGGATGACCGTAAACGACAACCTGCTGGGTGTTGCCAGGAACCCAGAGACTGACATTGGGCGACGCCAACACAACAGCATCTTCTTCACCCTCATCTTTGAGCCATTGGAGAGCATGCCAATAGTCGGATTGCAGCACGACGCCCGTTTCGAGGCCGACATCCGGCTTGATCACACTGACGAGCGGAATGAATATATTCAGAATGTTTGAGGGAATAATAAATACGATCAGCGTTACCAGCACCGGTGCGCGCCACTGTCGAGGAATTTTGTAGAACCAGTAGTCTTCAATCGCGCGGACAGCAAAAAATACTAAGGGAATCACCAGACCCATATTGAGCCGCCGCTGCAAACTGAATGGCGAATACAACCCTATGACATTGACCACAAACCAGAGAAGCATAAATTGGTCGCCATCCCGCTCAAAGCGGCGAACTGCGCGGGCCAAACCCGGAATTGCGGTCAAAAGCAAAAGGCCGTAACCAAAAATATAGGAATAGACGGGCGGCGAGGGCGAATGATCCTGCTCCAAAAAGATCGCCATTTCGTCATTGAAACGAAAAACGGCCAACGAATAGATTACAAAGGGGATGGCGGGAAGCCATAACATCGACGCCCAACGCAATTCGTGGACCGGAAATTCACGCGTGAGGTAGGCGCGGATGATAACATATAACACGAGTGCGCCGCCGATGGGTACCAGCGCGGTGGGCTGGTTGAGTGCTAACAGCATCGACAGGAGAATTAACCCCAGGCCGCCATTTTCCACACTTGGCTCGGCTGTGTAACCGCGCCGAAAAACGACCATGAATGTAGATGCAACCAGCGCCAGACAGGCGATGCTGAAGGGGAAATGGGGGTTGGCGAGAGAAGAGAAAAATGGAAATGTTTCGGGAATAACTAAATCAGCCGCGATTGCCTCTGTGTTAAAGACCAGTAAGAGCCATCCTAAACCAGAACCGAGCGCGACCAGGGTAAAAAAGATGCGGCGAGGGCGAAGGCGTACCCAGACGGTTGCACCAAACTGATAAAGTGAAATATACATAAACAGGCTGGTTGCTAAACGGGTCAGATGGAAGATGACCAGATTAGACAGGCCAGTAATGCGCGCGGTGTGGCCTAAAAAGAGGTAGAAGGTATGAAAACCAGCCCCATCGTGAGCTTCGGGAGAATGACGAAGTTCAAACAGCCATGATCCCTGACGCCCCTGTTCAATTTGTGAAAGATAAGCCGCCCCATCTTTTGGATTTGTCAGCATCCCCATAAAGTGCCAGTCTTCTTCACCCTCGTTCTGAATGGATGCCCAGGCGTAGGGAACTAGGGTCAGCGCGACCAACAGACCGCTGAGAATAATCACCCAACGCCACTCGGCTTTGGAGACATAAACAGAACGTAATGTCTGCATAAGCAATCCTCTAGGTTTGCTGTGTGAATCCGCCGTGTAGTATAATGCGGCTTGGCAATTTATGCCTTATTCACCGATTGATTGTGTACTTATTCTATCACAATGCCGGAGCCATCTATGAGTCAGCCTCAAGCATTATACCGGCTACAAAAACTCGATCTGGAATTGGATATGCGGCGCGCTCGTGTGCGAGAGGTAAACGCCGCGCTCGAAGATCGTAGTGTCGTATTGCAAGCGCAGGCCGCAGTCGAACAAGTGCAAGCCGTACTGCGTCCCCAAGAAACTCGTGCTTCTAATCTTAATCTAGAACTCAAAACAATTGCCAGTCAGAGCAGTGAACTGAATGGGCGTCTATATGGGGGTAAAGTGAGCAACCCCAAAGAACTGAGCGATATTGAACACAAAATTGCTGAACTTAAACGGCGAAACGCTGAACTGGAAAATCAACTACTCGAAACGATGATTTCAGTAGAAGAACTTCAAGCCTCACTCGCAGATGCGACCCAAAAACAAAATGAATTAGAAAAAAGTCGCTCAGCGGAAGAGGAAACACTCACTATCGAACTCAACCGGCTGAAGCGCGAGATCAAAGCATTAAAAATTGAGCGCGAAACGGCAGAGGCCCAGGTAAACGACGAAAACAAGACCCTGTACCAAACCCTGCGGACATCCAAACAAGGACATGCGGTGGTTGTGCTTAAAGGGGATATGTGTTCGTACTGCCGGGTTGACCAGACCAGCAATATCGTTCAACAGGTGCGCCAGGGACACGACGTGATGCAGTGCCAAAGCTGTGGGCGCATTCTGGTAACACATTAAGGTAGGGTGGACTTATGCGTTTTGATCCGCTTTCTTACGTATTAGGTTTTTTGACAGCAGCGGTAATCTCGCTGGCGGCGTGGTTTTTCAGATCGCGGCTGACGACGATACAAGAAACCGCTGGGGAACAGATCGAAGGTACGCGGCAGTTTATTGGACGCGCGGCGGATGCTCGTTATGCGCGCGATATGACGCACTATTTCCAACAATATCACCTGGCGGGGAATCTGATCGATCTGCCGGCTGTGCTGCTCGAACCACACTTGATCCCACCGCCAAGCCCACTGTTTCCGCCGGGGGGAGAGGATGCACCCGCGCGGGATGTGTTCGATGTTATTCCGATGTTCCACGATATGCCACAAAGCTATGCACCCTTCAATGTCGAATCGATTACGCTGGATGATCTCGGCGCGGGAGATCGGCATGTGGCGATTCTCGCTGCGTATGGAATGGGGAAAAGCACGACGCTGGCAACGCTGGCGCTGATGGCCCTCGGCGAAGTGCAATTTGAAGCACTCGAAGATATGACGCAGCAGGCGATTGACGATCAGGAAAAGGGATTAACAAAAGAAGAACGCGCCCAACGTGCCCGCGAGCGTGAGCGAATTCAGGAACGGGCAATGGAAAAGCTGCACGATGCCCGCGAACGACAGCGTGAACAACTGGCGCAAACCACAGCCGTTGTCACCGAAGAATTACCACGGATCGAAATACGCGGACTGCTGCCAATTTATATCCATGTCACGGACCTGGATTTGACGCCCGCCAACTATGGTAAAGACAGCCAACTTGATCCAGCGGAACCCCTGGTGCGGGCGGCGCAACGATATGTTTCAACGGTTACGGCGCAAGTGGTTGGAAGCGTGATCTATCCGGCGCTGGACGCGGGGCGGGCGTTGGTGCTGGTGGATGGCTATGATGAAGTATCGCCCAAGCTCCGCGAACAATATTTTCACTGGCTCCTGCAATTTCGCATGATCTACGGCCAGAATATGATTGTGGTGGCCGGACCTGCTGAAGGGTATGAAATGCTGGTGACGCTCGGCTTCACCCCGTGTTTTCTGCGGGCATGGCGCGAGGATGACTATATTATGCTGGCGAAACGCTGGGCGGCAGCATGGACGGCGCAGGGCACCGGACGGCAGAAAAACGTACTGCCGGATGATCAAGTTATGCGCCGGATCAGCGTTGATAACCGGGGGCGTTCGATTCTGGATGTCACGCTGAAGATATGGGCCGGACTGGCAGATGATACCCGCGAAACCGGACGCGCAGGCTGGTATGATGCGGCCATGAATCGCAAACTGTCGGATGCAGAACTGGGCCAAGCGCTGCCTGCGATTGCAAGTCATTATTTGGAATCCGGGAGTCCGGTTCCACGGGCAACTGTACTGGACGCTATTGCAAAAACAATCAAACCAGACACGGAAACAAAAAAAGCGCCCAAGCCCGACGAAGTGCTGGATACATTGGTAAAAGATGGACTTCTGGTGGCACGGGCGGGCAATACTTACAACTTCTCACATCCTCAGATTGCCAGTTTTCTTGCCAGCATGGCGCTGGTTGAAACGGGGGAAGACCGGTCAGCCGAACTTGCCACCAATCCGATCTGGCGTGATGCGTTGGGGTATGCTGCCGGGAAGATCGATCTGCGGCCCTATATTGTACGCAAACTCAGCACGGCTCCCGATTTGCTCTACAGCGAGCTGTTCAATATTGTTTGCTGGCTTCCTGATGCACCACCAGATGCAGGCTGGCGAGCCGACCTGTTCAAACGGTTAGCGGCGGCTTTGATGGCACCAGAACAATTTATTATGGTACGGGAACGCGCGATGGCGGCCTTGATCGCCTCACGGGATAAAAATATCCTATTTATCCTGCGGCAGGCGCTGCATTCGACTGATCCCGAAGTACGGCGGATCGCGTGTGTGGGCATGGGGGCGTTGGGCGATCCTGACGCGATTAAAGACCTGGAACCGATGCTCACCGATCAAAATCATGATGTGCAGCTTGCAGCCGGACTGGCGCTGGGCGCGATTGGGACTGATCATGCCCTGGAAGTGATGGTCCACGGATTGGTTGAGGGGTCTGAGGAATTACGGCGCGCGGTCGCGGAAGCATTGGCAGCGATTCCGAATGAAGGACATGCCATTTTGCGGGATGGAATTGAAAGCGAAGATATTCTGATCCGCCGGGCCTCAGTCTATGGATTAGCGCGTATCAAAGCCCCCTGGGCATTGGTCGCCCTTTACCGGGCGATGTTGGAAGATGAACAGTGGTATGTGCGTTCTGCCGCCGAAGAAGCCTTTATGCAAGCTCAATCGGCTGAGCGGGACGGGCCGCATAAACATCCTGAAGCAGATACGCTGGTGTGGTTAATTCAATGGTCAGCGGATCGTGGTGAAGGTGTGCCTGTCGGGATCAATGCACGGCAAGCGTTAGTGCGAGTCCTGCAAGAGGGCCAGCCGATCCACCAACAATTAGCGGCAGTGACCCTGGCGCGGCTGGGGCATGTGCCCGCGATCAAACCCCTGTATAACAATCTGCGTCATAAGGAAGCCGGTGTGCGCGGCGCGGCATATTCCGCCTTAGCCGATCTTCAGACGCGGCTCGGACAACCGCTGCCGGGGCTTACCTAAATTGTCGTGGTGCGTTTGGCTCAATCTCGGATTGATCCCCAATACGCACCACGATATAACCCACAGAATCGCAAATAATCCAAACTACGTAGATGATCAGGATCGTTTCATCTGCGACTTCGCTTGCCGACAGCAGCATAATCATCATAAAACACCAGGAAATGGTGTGGCTTTGGCCGGCTGCGCGCAGCCGGGGGTACAGGTATAGAGTCTATACGCCAGCCCTAACTGGCCTAGTTCGGTGAGCAAGTTGATTGCGCCGAGGATGATCGAAAGGGTATCTCCGGTCGTGAACTGCCAGAATGCGACGCTGACCGTTTTTGGCAAAATCAGCAGCCTGAACCAACATCTGACGATGATAAGGCTGGGCCATAAATCCCCCCTGAAGTGATGATTTTCTTTATTTTATAGGCAGCGCTGCTTCTTTAAGGGGGGAATTTATGAATTTATTCCCTACTCTTCAGGCGTAAAAATATCGCTCAGCAAACCGGGGAGAATTTCATCTTCGGGCAGACAAAAGACTAATTCACGAATGCTGGTATGATAGATCGCAGTGGTTTCGTTGACGCGGAAAACAATGCGATAGCCATCAATTTCTTCATTCGTATAATCACCATTCACTTTAGGACAGCCCAAGCTTGAATCCGACCAGGTAACTGCGATCAGGCTGATAAGTTCCGGTTGGGATACGCCAAAACGCGAAACTGCATCACGGGCAGCCAGTTCAACCATTGAAGCGGCTATCGGATCGGTGGGCAGTGGCTCGCCTTGCAGATCGACCCAATCGGGACAGAGGAAAAAGGTTTCTTCGTTGTCGGTGTGGTACGCAAAAACCCGCCCACCCGCACTGTAGATGATCCGGTAGCCGGTGGTAAAGGAATCAGATGCGTCATGTCCGGGACAGCCCCATGCAGAATCGCGCCAGGTGAATGATTCCAGAGACAAAAGCCGCACAGCGTCCCGTGATTCACCTTGCTTATTGATGAGATCATTCAGGGTCAGGTCCAGCAGGTATTGAGCACCAGTGGGAATCAAAGAGATGCGTGTTTCAGTGGGCGGCTGCGCCAGGTCGGATGGATCGGGGAGTTCGGTGGGAGTCATGGTCGGAGCCACAGTGGGCAGATCGGGCGAAGGGGATGGTGTGAAAGGCGCAAGCGTGCGCGTTGGTAGAGGGTCGGATGGAGGCGCAGCATCACTGCGACAGCCAGCCAGCAGCGCCAATCCGATCCCCACTAGGAGCAAGTACCGACTACACGGCACCGTCCATCGGCATTTGACGATCACTGTTAACCGCCATGCACCAAACGCTGTTCAATCCAATTGGGGCTAACCCCTTCCACACTGATAATTTTGTTGGGTTTGTCTTCGCCCGCGACAATTTCGATTTGAGACGGATCAACTTCGAGCACACCCGCCAGATATGCGATTAATTGAGCATTGGCGCGCCCTTCGTTCGGCGTCTCGGTGAGGCGAATTTTCAGGGAGCCATCATCCTGAATACCCACAATTTCAACTTCATTCGCACGAGTCACCACGCGCACAGTGAATGCTGCGCCCTGTTGGGCATCGGTAATCTTAAATTCGCGCGGCATAAAGATGTCCTTTCTTAACCAACCATCGTGATCAGAATCTGCCCAATGAACTGTAACAGGATAATAGCGATGATGGGGCTAAAGTCAAGTCCGGCGGCAGGCGGCAATAGATTCCGAATGGGCTGCAACACCGGTTCGGTCAGATCGAAGATCGTACGCACAACGGGATTATAGGGATCAACCTGCACCCAACTCATCAGTACACGTGCCAAAATGACAAGGGAATACAATTGAATCAGCAATGCAACTATTTCGGCCATCGTCTTGTTCTCCTCATTCCATTACACATTGACACGGCGTGCGCCAAACAGGGCGCGACCAATACGGACCAAAGTCGCCCCCTCTTCAATCGCCACCGGATAATCATCAGACATCCCCATGCTGAGATGCTGCCAGTCGCCCTGGGGGAAGTCGTTTGCCAGCGCCTCGCGCAGTTCGCGCAGCGCAGTAAACACCGGGCGGGCTAATTCGGCATGTTCGACAATGGGAGCCATCGTCATCAAACCCTGCACCTGTAGGCCCGGCAAGCCAAGCACTTGAGAAATATCATCCCAAAGCGATTGGCGAAGGGCTGTGTCATCTCGCCAATTATACGCATCCCAGCCCTCTTTGGTTGCTTCACCGGACACGTTGATTTCAAGCAACACATTGAGCGTTTGGTGCTGTTCCGTCATGGCACGACTGATACGTTCCGCCAGCTTCAAACTGTCCAGAGAATGTAACATGGCAAAATCAGCGGAAAGATAACGTACTTTACGGCCCTGCACATGGCCGATCATATGCCAGAATAGCGGCAGACCCGTCAACGCCGCAACAGCAGGAATTTTGCTCGCCGCTTCTTCTAAACGATTTTCTCCGAAGTGGCGCAGACCCGCCGTAACTGCTTCGGCTACCCGCTGCGCGGTGTGGGTTTTGCTGACAGCAACCAATGTCACCGAGTCAGGCGAACGGCCCGCTCTTTGACAAGCGGCATCGATTTCAGCCTGTACCAGCGCGAAATTTTCAGCGATGGATAGAACTTCCATCTAATCCCCCAAGGCCAACACGACCCCAAAACGTCCCGTCTTACCTCGTTCGGCGCGATGGGAATAAAACTCATGCACCGATGTGGCGGTACAGATGGCGGCGGTTTCGATCTGGACTACCCCGGCACGTTCAAGCGCCAGACGGTTGGCTGCCCACAAATCGAGATAGGCGCTGCCGTCGTCCGCACGACGGATTAAACTCTCTGTTTGACCAAACGATTGTTGCTCCGCCTGCAGAACTTCTTCGCCCACTTGATAATGATCGGGTCCAATACAGGGGCCAATGGCGGCCTGAACATCGTATGGACGCGAACCGTAAGCGGTTTGCATCGCGTGGAGGGCGCTAATTCCGGCACCAGAAACTGTTCCGCGCCAACCGGCATGAGCTATCCCAGCGACGTGCTGAACCGGATCATAAAAAAGGATGGGCGCGCAATCGGCAAAACGCATGGTTAAGGGCAAACCCGGATGATTTGTAACCATGCCATCGGCACGGGCCAGCCAACGCCGATGCGGTACGCGACCATTCACCACTACCGTATCCGCACTGTGGACCTGCCAGACCGTACAGGCGCGGCTTTCATCCAGATTCAAAGCCTGGTAGACACGATGGTGATTTTCCTGGACTGCGTCTTGAGAATCGCCCACTGTTCCACCGAGATTGAGCGAATCCCAGGGGGATTGGCTTACTCCACCCAGGCGCGTAAAGACCCCATGCGACAGCCGAGAACTGTTAGTCCATTGATCGAACTGATAATAAACCAGACCATTCTGGTGGTTGCGATGCACGTTTCTACTCCAACATACTTTAACAGGAATTATAGCGCACAGTCCCCCTTGCGCCGATAGGAAAGCCTGAAGTCCGAACATTTTGGTGCATTGCACACCGTTTGGTAAGCCAGTAAAATAGGAACTATGCCTAACTTAATCGGAAAGCTCAATGTGCTGGTTCGATCCAGCGTACAAAGTGTTTTGGGAGATGATCCAAAACCTTCACGGCGGCAAAGACAAGTTCCGTCGTTGTCGCGTTTGGGAAAAGATATTGATCATGAAATCGCGGCACTGCGCGAAAAAGTTAATGCAGCGCTGGATGATGAAGATCGACTTGTGGCTGAACTCGAAACTCTGAAGCAGCGGGCTGATGATTGGGACAAACAAGCCGATCAAGCTCTTCAAAAAGGGGACGAGGCAACGGCACGGCATGCCATTCACCAGATGCAGCTTCAGCAGCAGCGCGCGACGATGCTGCAAGCGGAGTTGGAACAGCACCGGTATGAAACATCGGAATTAATCAGCCGCGTGAATGAGCTGGATGCCGTCGTAGCCGAGGCACGCAGCCAACCCGCTCCAACCAGCGATGAAGAAGCGGATGAACCCTTATCCATCCGGCTGCGACAAGCGCGGCATGTCTATGAAACCCAAGAAGTGGAAGCGCTGAGCAGCGAAATACCTGCCATTAAGGTGAGCGAAGCTGAAATTGAGGATGATCTCGCTCGGCGACGCGCTCGTTTAAGCCTGTAGACTGTTATTGCCGCCTGCTTGCTCAGGCGGTATTTGTAAATAAATGCCATGGATTTTTTGTCAACCTTCAATGCGAAACGAATACTTATTGCAGAAAGCAATCCTGATGTTATGGACGGGGTAGCCGCTCTATTGGAGGCTGCCGGGTATAACATCCATAAGGCTTATTATGCGGGTGATGCGATTTATATGCTGCAAAACTCGCGGTTGGATCTGGCGCTGATCGATACGCATATGGCAGACCGTGAGCAGCGTACTTTAGCCTCGCGGATGGATGAGTTCTCTGAAATGGTATGGATTGCGGTCGTGGATGCGCATGATCAACATCCCGATGATTTTTTGCGCAAAGGCGCAGCGGCTTACTTACATCGTCCACTCAAGCGCGAAGCTGTTTTGACGCAAATCAAGCACGTATTAGAGGGGCAAAAAATGGAGATGCCTGCTGCTACGCCTCCTGCTCCTGTTCCCAAGCGTGATGAATTCAGCCAAAAGCTCGAACGCCGACTGGTTGAGCAGCAGACGCTCTCGGCCTTAGCGCGATCACTGAGCGCTGTGCTCGATCTGGATTCGCTGCTTTCGCAAGTCGTCGATGCGGCAGTCCGGCTGTGTAATGCGGAAGAAGGAATGCTGCTGTTACCGGATGAAAATGGTCGAGCCTTGTATGTGCGGGCGGTTAAAGGCATTGACAGCGCTACGGCTAGCAGTTTTCGAATTAAAACCCAGGATACACTGGCCGGACAAGTGTTTCACAGCGGCGAACCGCTGCTTGTAGGGGACCAGGGCTGGCAGAAAATAAAAACGGAGTACCTGGTCAAATCTCTGTTATATGTCCCACTATCCATCAAGGGCCAGACGATAGGGGTATTGGGGATCAATAACAAGCTGACGGATCGCACCTTTAACAAACATGATACTGAGTTACTCCAAGACTTGGCCGCCCACGCGGCGATAGCGATTGAAAACGCCCGATTGTATGAGGAAAGTCTTAACCGTACACGGGAACTGAGCCGTTTGGTGCAGGCGGGTGAAGCGGCTAATTCATCACTCGCCATTGATCGCGTACTATCGGTCATAGCCGGGGAACTGATTGGAGCTTTGGGCGTCAGCCAGTGTTACATTGGAGAATGGGATCAGCGGCAACTTAATACGCTGGCGGTTTGTACGCGTGCGCTTTGGGCTACCGAGACAGGGCCGCAGATTGCTATCCGAGATAATCCCGCGATACGACAAGCGTTTACAGAAAAAAGAATTATTCTGGGGGCGGGCGAAAATACCAGCAATCCCACACTTAAGGCCTGGATGCCGCACCGCACACAAGCCGAAACGATTGTCTATATTCCTCTGTTTACCCAAGATCACCCCATTGGACTGATCACGCTCTACCACATTCACCAGGTGCAGGAAGAAAGCCGTTATCCGGCAACGGTATACCGTCAAATTCAGCAAATTGCGCTGGAGATGAGTGTCAGCCTTGCCGGAGCACGCGTTAATCTCAATCAAGACACGCTTTTTCGGGCAGCACAGCGGATTATGACCCTCACCAGTAGTGATTGGTGTGAAGTTGCCCTGTTGAATCCCACCAACCGCCAGATCAACCTGATGCTGTCACATGGAGAAGCCATCTGGCGCGAGGGGGCAGGGTTTGGGCTGGACCTGAATCGATTTGGACAACTGGCCGACGTGTTGAGCGGGCAGCGAACATTTACCGATTCGAATGAAGGCGATTTTCAGGTACTCACCGAAAAAGGATATGGTAAGAGCTTCCTCGCCATACCACTCGTGATCAAGGGCCGTATGTCGGGCCTAGTCGTACTGGCCGACACGCTGCACACCCGGCACTTTTCACGCCGGGAAATTGAACTGGCACAGGCGCTGGTATCACAAGCCGCTAACGCGATTGATAATGCACACCTGTTCCGCGATTTGGAACGCAGTCTGGAAGAATTGCGCCGGACCCAGAGTAAACTGGTCCAGACCGCGCGGCTTTCGGCTATGGGAGAATTAGCCGCTGCCGTCGCCCACCAGATCAATAATCCTCTCACAACCATTCTAGGGGATACTGAGTTGATTTTGCAGGACTTGCCCGACGATGATCCGAACGCGGAAGCGTTGGCTGCCGTTTTACGCGCGGGTAAACGGGCACATGAAGTCGTACGGCGGTTGTTGGGAATGGCACGGCAGAAAACATCAGAAGATTTACAAGAACTGCTCGATCTAAATGAAACCATCAGCAATACGCTGATGTTGGTCAAAAGTCATGTTCAACAGGGAAATGTCCAACTTCACATCGACCTGGGAGAGCAACTGCGGCCTGTAATGGCTATTCGCGGCGAATTGGAAGATGTATGGTTAAATCTGCTGCTCAATGCGCGGGATGCTGTAGCCAACCGTCCAAATCCGCAGATTGGCATCCAAACCTGGGAAGAGGGTGATCATAATGTGATTACCATTTGGGACAATGGGGTAGGCATTCCCGAAGCACTCCAGCGGCAGATTTTTGAGCCGTTTTTTACAACCAAACCAGCCGGTGAAGGTACCGGGCTAGGACTGCATATCTGCCGTCAAATTGTGGAAAAAAGCCAGGGTAGCATCCATCTGGAGAGTGCTTATAATCAAGGTACTCGTTTTACGATATTTTTACCAGCATTTGATAGGCGGGAAGATGACAGCTAAACCTTATATTTTGGCGGTTGATGATGACCCAGATGTGTTGGGTACGCTGTCCCGTGCGTTGGGCCGCGAAGGATTTGATGTGGGGCGTGCGAGTTCGGGCCTGGAAGCACTAAAATTATTGTCGCAACGGCGACCTGATCTTATTATTTTAGATATTATGATGCCGGGCCTCGACGGGTTGACGGTGTGCCGCAAAATTCGTTCTGACCATCAATATGACGATGTCACTGTTCTATTTCTGACCGCGCGGGGCAGTACGGATGATGTGGTGGCCGGATTGGACGTTGGGGGCGATGATTATGTGGTCAAACCGTTTGAACTGGCTGAACTGACAGCACGGGTTCGTGCCCTGGTACGGCGCAGCCAGCGGAATACGATTATGGAAAGCTCGGTGCTGGAGATACCTGGATTACGCCTGGATTCGAACACCCATCAGGTCAGCGTACGCGATAATGAGCCAATCCAACTGACGGCCACCGAACATCGGTTGCTTCGGTATTTATTAGAACACGTGAACCAAGCCCTATCGCCACAACATTTATTAGAAGCGGTATGGGATTATCCGCCGAACACGGGAGATCCAGACCTGGTGCGGGCGCATGTGCGGAATTTGCGCGCCAAGCTGGATGAGAGCGACACAGAACCTCCTTTTATCCGTACCATTCATGGGGTCGGGTACATGATCTCTGGATAAGTCCAGAAATTTTTCACATAACTTTCATGGCTTCAGCGTCCAAACAGCCAATTTGTCGCTTATACTAAGTCCAGACGAATGTACTGTTGAACCTGTGAGCCAGCCTAGATGTCACAAAGTTTTTCTTCCCTGACCCGAATTTTGGCAGTTGATAACGATGCTGAGGTGTTGTCCACCATTGGACGCGCGCTGGAGCGTGAAGGCTACCAAACCATTACCGCAAAAGACGGTCTGACCGCCCTTCGCCTGGCCCGTGAATATCGCCCCGCATTGATCATCCTCGACATTATGATGCCGGGGATGAATGGATTTGAATTGTGTGCCCAATTACGCCGGATGCCTTTCGTCGAGGACACCCCAATTTTGTTTCTGAGTGTCCATATGGAAGCTGATCATGTGGCACGGGCACTGGATTCAGGCGGGGATGATTATCTGCGCAAGCCATTTGTGGCGCGGGAACTGCTGGCTCGTGTTCGAGCACTGCTGCGGCGGACGGTGCGAAAAACCACCCAAACTGGCCCGACTCTGGTTCTTAATCCGAAAACGCATGTCGTGATGTTGGATGGAACGCCCGTGACACTGACACCAACAGAATATGATCTGTTAAATTATCTGAGCCGCCACCAGACACAACATCATACGGCTGAAACGCTGCTGCAAGTGCTGTGGAACTATCCGCCGGGAACAGGCGACACGGCGCTGGTTCGCAATCATATTCGCAATCTGCGCCGGAAGATTGAGCAAGACTCCGAACGGCCAGAGATCATCGTATCGCTGCATGGGCGTGGTTATGCGGTCCATGCCCGTATTGTCTATGCCGATGCAGCCGCTCCTGTTATACCCATTTCACAGTAAGTTTTGCCGAATACAACGCTGACAAATCTTTATCAACTCCGCACAAACTGACATCAAGGCAGTATGGTATTATTCAAGTAGGGGGCGGTAGACTGTACTGCACCCTCTGTTGGCATTGTAGGTTTTGAGGTGATACCATGCGCGCCACATTACGAAGAATGATTGCCATTCTAGACGGAACACCGACGCGCGCGCGCGGCCAGAGCCTGGTAGAACTGACGCTGACCCTCCCGGTCCTGTTGATTATGATCTTAGGATTGACAGAAATCGGGTGGTACGCGAATAACTACCTTAACCTCCTCGACATAGTGCGAGAAGCGGGCCGCCAGGGTTCCACGCGCGATCCGATGACCTGGGTTGATGGTCAGGAGAAAAATTACAACCAGATGGACTGTGAGGAGCTGTCAGACCGTTATGACAAACTCCCGTTTGAAAACAATACCACCTGGCCGGGGCCAGACCTGTCGGGGTATGGCTACCAAGATCGTGGGGAGCGACGTATCGGATATTACGATTATGTCGCCTGTTCGGTGATCGGCAACATGTCTCCGATGGTATTTGATGACGAAAAGGATGACATTGTTGTATCGGTCTTCCAATTTTTAGTAACCCCCAAAACCAAAACCGGGACACTCAAGGTGAAAATTGTGGGGCGGCTGCCCGCACGCGCCAATGAGTGCCAGGGGGATGACGCCTACGATCCCTTTGACTGGAACCCACGCAATGGGACGGGGAACGATGCGGGGGAAGTTACCAGCAGTTACGATTCTGAATGGGATAATGTGCGGGGCTACTGCTTCCGCTGCAACCACCAGATGGACTATGGTGGGGGCGTCCCCTGTTTAGGATCGGAGTTTTCGACTGCTGAAGTCGAAGCCATGCTCAACTTCGATGGCGATGCGGATCAGCAGCGCAAGTTGGCTGAGTTGGCCGATTTTGGACTGGTCCTGGCTGAAATTTACTGGACGCACTACCAGTTGCTGGGGCTTCCCTTTTTCAATATCGGGCCGATAGATGATGGGATGACGATCCATGTCTGGACTTTCTTCCCGGTATCGGCGGCAGAACCCAAGATTTCAGATTCGGTGAATTACTAGCGAGTAGGAACAGCCGGAATTATGAGACGATTGCTCATCTTAAACCCGATCTCCCGGCGCATTCGACATAGCCAGCGTGGTCAGTCCATTCTGTTATTGGCGTTCGCGTTTATCGCCCTGATTGCGTTTGTAGGTCTTGTGACCGATGTGGCGCTGCTCTTTGTGCGCTACGCGTCACTGCGCCGAGCGGTAGACGCGGCGGCGATTGCGGCTGCCGGGCAAATTCGTGAAGGGACCGATTTTGGAGCCGTAGCGATTGCGGCCTCACAGTATATTGAACTGCACAATCTCGATCCCAACAGCATTATTGTAGAAACCTGCGAAACCGATATTCATGCGTGGCGCACCGGAACCGGAAAGTGGGATGGAACCCCTCATCCTGAGAGCTTGTTCCCGGCCCCGGTAAACAAGTATATGGAAGAAACCGAACTGTGTGACTGGGATAACCCGCACAAACTCGTCCGGGTCAGCGCGCAAATCGAGTCCCCCACGACCTTTTTAGGTTTGTTGGGCATTGACGAAATCCGGTTGGAAGCAACATCGGTATCGGAAACCGCCGTGCTTGATATTGCCCTGGTGATTGACGTGTCGGAGTCGATGTCCATCGATACCACTGTCACGGATTACGCGAAAGCGGGTTTGTATCCGGGCGGTGGCGCGAAAGCTATTCCGGCGAACTGTGATGGTTCTTTGCGGCTGGATGACCCGAAGTGGGGCCAGTGCTGCAATGATCCGGGTACAGGCTACGTTGGTGATGGGGAACGCCAGTCGAACGGGATCATTGTCCCAAACGGATTTATCTGGCACGATACCAACGGCAATGGCATGTACGATGGCACGACCGCAGAACAGGGTGTGCTATCGCCTAAAGGTGCTCATGCCACATCGCCAACGGACCCGCACTATGACACCCTGGTTTGCAACCCCTTCAAAGACGTGAAGGACGCGGCGCGGTTGTTCATCAAACGCCTCGACTTTGTGCGAGGTGACCGCGTGGTTCTGGTGACTTTTGACCGTATTGTACGGGTATTGACCCCACCCGGAGCTAACCAACGTCCCTTGATGCGCAGTGAAGCCGCCGCAATTCTGACCTTGAACTCGCAGGTCGGCGTGCAGGAAAACCCGATCCAGTATAACGACTGCATCACTTACCGCCGTGACCGCACTCAAATGATTGAGTGGAATGACTGGGTGCTTGATGGTGCGATACCACCTGAGCCGGATATTCAACCCGGTTCGTATGAAAGTGTTGCGCCATGCGGGAACACAAATATCGGTGGTGGTATTCTTTACGCCAACAATGCCCTGACCGATCCGGTTGACGTTCGACGCGAAGCGGTGTGGGTCATGATCGTGCTGAGCGATGGCGCAGCGAATGTGACCGAAAGAGTAGCCAGTCTTGTAGGGACCGAGCAGTATGGTTCGGAAGGCTACTGCCCCTGGTACACGTTCTGTGACCTGACCGGCGACGATCCGTATACCGAACCTATCGCCTGGACGTATCACTGGTCACAATGCACATCGAACAATTCCAGCCAAACCGAATCACCAGAGCCGAAGAAGCCGATCTGCAATGATAACGATGAGCACACGCGCCATTTCTGCCTGGATTGGAAAACGGGTAAACCGGACGGAAGCAGCGTTGAGTGTTCAGAAACGGGCCGGTACGACGCGGATGATTACGCGCGAGATATGGCTGACTTTGCAGGGCTGGCTGAAGTACAGCCCGGTATCCCTGGTAACTTTATCGCTATGTTCGCCATTGCATTCGGTGACGACGTGATTAAGGAAGCAACGGGCGCGCCGCTGCTGCGTTATATTGCTGATGCCGGAGATAACGGTTTTATCGACAATAACGAGCAGCAAGACTGGCGTGATAACGGTGTGTTGGACTTCGGGGACTATACCCGCTATGGCGACCCGGATGTCTGCGAGAAGTACGCTGCCAATCCGACGGAACAGTGCGGTCAGTACTATTACGCATCGGACCTGGCGACGCTGAACAAAGTATTCGAAGATATTGCGGGCCGTCTATTCACGCGGTTAACGCGGTAAAGGAGAGGCGCTATGACGGACGCTCAGAGGGGGGATAGTATGAACCCAAAACAATCAAAGGGCCGGCGTGGACAAACGCTGGCAGAGTTTGCGCTCACGCTGCCTATCCTGCTGATGTTGATGTTTGGTGTGATCGAGTTTGCACGCATTTTTCAGGCGTGGATCACACTGCAAAATGCGGCCCGCAGCGCAGCACGTTTTGCCATTACTGGCCAATGGGATGAAGATAGTGTCGTCGAGATTTACCAAAAAGCAGGCTATACGGCTCCTGCATCATGGGTAAAAGGCAAGGATAATGATGAGCCGGTCAAGGCTGAGATTATAGATGATCTCGTTCCGTGTACCACGGGCATGGATGAGGTTTTCTATAATCACTGGGGGCATGACTGCGAACCCGGTGATGATGATGACCAGGGCCTGCGCGAGGACATCCTACGTCTTCCGGGTATTGTCAACCGGGCGCGCATCGGAGCGGCTGGGTTAAGCCTCAAAGATGGCGAAAGCTACGTCGGGTTGTCTTATGGCGGAGCGGCGATCAACACCGAAACGGTTGGTGATGATGAGTCGGGATGGTTCCATGTCTGGATTTGCAGCTCACGACCACCGCTCTCAAACTCTAAACTTGGCGCGCGGTATAAACCAGCGGAAGATCGCGACGAACGTCACTGCGGTTTGCAAGAAGGACCGGGAGTCCCGGACCCACTGCCTTCGGATTATGCGGGTGATAACCAGTACGATGCGGGTGGCCCTGGTGACGCGGTAGAAGTCATTGTCTTCTTCAACCATCCGCTGATTACGCCGCTGGGTCTGGTTGACTATGTTCAGCTTCAGGCGCGGCGCGTGATGATCAACGAGTCGTTCCGTTCGACTCGCGTGGTCAATCTGCCGCCGCAACTGGCACAGCCGACCTTCACCCCGTCGAAGACTCCGCTGCCCAGTAACACACCGCTGCCCAGTAACACGCCGCCGCCCACGGGAACATTCACAAGGACGCCAACAACGCTTCCATCATCCACCTCGTCACCGACCCCACCGCCTGATTGTTCGCTGATCACGCTGGTTAACGCCCGGTTGGTCGATAACTATCTGATGATGACGGTGCGAAATGCGAACACGTATGCGCCAGTCTTCTTAGTAGAATCCTATGTGGCCTGGACAGCCAACTCTACATGGGCCGGCATGTATGTGAGTGAAGGGCGCATTTATGGTCGCAGCCCATACTGGTCGGGCAACAGTAAATCACCGGCTATCGCGCGCGATGGCACAGCAGGCTGGATCAGTGATCCGCCAGATTTTCTGACCACACGCGTGGAGGCAAATGGGGATACGGTCTTCCAGTTCCGGTTCCTCAACGGTCCGGCCCGGCTGACGGATTACTTCACCCTATCGAATTTCTGGAGCACGACTCTGACGCTGGGTACCGGATGGGGCGGCAGCAGTGGCACAAGCCCAGACTGCGAAGTATCGCTGGAAATCTATCCGTCACCGACACCGCCTTCACAGTCACCGTCACGGACGCCAACGCCTGTTTGCAGCAACTATGTGGTGACATGGATTGGATTCGAAACCAATGCGGTGGTTCACTTCCGCATCACGAATCAGGATGTGGCAGTCGGACAGATTACCGGCTTTAGCATCAACTGGAATACCTATAACCGGTCACTGCCCGCTATTCAACTCGACTTTGTGTCGGTAGGAGGGACAAACGCCTTTGACCCGGCCACTGTTGTCATGTGGGATGGGAAGTACGTGGCACCTGATGTCACGGATAAAACATCTCCGGTGACAGCAGCACAAGGCAGTCCTTACTGGGTCAATACGCCGTCCATTGGGCCAGGCCAGTCGGCGGACATCTGGCTGGACTTCGATGGCACGTCTCAACGCCTGGATTGGCAGTTTGGCTACTTCCAGTCGGACTTCAACGCCACATCGTTCACCTTTAACTTTATCTGTACACGTGATAACCCGGACGTCAGCACGCCGATGAACACGGCACCACCTACGGCAACCTATACGCCTGGTCCGACCAAGACCAAGACGCCGGTTACGCCGAGCAACACGCCTGGTCCGACCAAGACCAAGACGCCGGTCACGCCGAGCAAGACTCCGACGAAGACGAACACATCGCCGCCGCAGACCAACACAGTTCCGCCGCCAACAAGTGGTGGGTTGGAATAACGCACTAACCTGAGGACAAGACCTCTTGGGCACAACTGCTCAGGAGGTCTTTTTTTAAAGGGCTTCCAATTAGCGGTGTTTCAGATCTTCAATATTCTGGCGTTTGCCCTCGTTTCGAAGGACCTGTGCAACAGCGGTAAAGTAGGAGTGGGATTCAAGAAAATGAATCTGGCGAATGTGCCATTCTTCTTTGCTAACAGGCGTTTTATAAATGTTTTCCTCTTCCCACAGATGGTAACTTCGAACCAGGAAGTCGTCGCGCCCCAATACATCCAGATCGGCATCTCTAATAAGTTCTTCCAACAGATTCTTTGGTGTTTCAATCAACTTCGTAACCGCAATAAGCGGGGTAATCCTCTCGATTTGTGAGGTAGTGTAACCAAATCGGGGAAGTTGCGCGGTGGCAATTTTGACGCTGGACGTTTCATGATCATCGTACTGTTCGATAAATCCAATATCATGAAAAAGGGCAGCGGTTTGCAGCAGCAGCAGATCATCTTCCGGTATTCCGGCTAAATGCCCCAAGCGTGTCGCAGCAGGCAGCACATCGTCCATCGTGTGACTTAGATTATGGTAAAAAAGGTCAGGCGATAATTGCGACTCAAGACAAAAAAGAACATATTTTTGGGCTGATTCGAAATCCGGCTTCATACCACCTGCCTTCCCCCAGGCTGGGAGGGTTGAAAGATAGGCTATTATTATATGCCGCTTCGTGTTTTTCTGTTGCACAAGGGGGAGTAAGGGCAGGAGGGGCCAGCAATTGCCCCTCCATAGAATGTTATCTAACGCGCCAGCCAACCACCATCAACGGGGATAATCGCGCCGTGTAAATAGCTGGAAGCCTCGGAAGCGAGGAAAACAGCCGCGCCTTGCAAGTGACGGGGTTCACCCCAGTAGCCAGCCGGAATGCGGGCGAGTATTGACTCGCTGCGGGCCGCATCAGCACGTATCGGCGCGGTGTTGTCGGTAGACATATAGCCGGGAGCGATGGCGTTTACATTAATTTTTAGTGGTGCCCATTCATTCGCCAGGGCACGAGTTATACCAGCTACCGCACTTTTGGCTGCGGTATAGGATGGAACCAGAATGCCCCCCTGGTAGGAAAGCATCGAGGCCACATTGATGATTTTGCCGCCGCCCTGATCTTTCATGACGCGCCCCGCCGCCTGCGATAGAAAAAAGAGCGCCCTCAAATTAATATCGATTACCTCGTCCCAATCTTTTTCAGTGTATTCGAGGGCAGGCGCACGACGAATGATCCCGGCATTGTTAATCAGAATATCCAGCCGTCCTAATGTTTCAACAATCTGGCCCACTACGCGATTGAGATCGCTCACCGATGCAGTCAGAAGATCGACGCTCAGACTCATAAAACGTCGCCCCACCGCTTCGACCTGGGCACCCGTTTCATTACAATCGGGCGTGCGATCCAATGCGGCAATATCCGCCCCGGCTTCAGCCATCCCTACCGCCATGGCCTGACCTAATCCTCGGCTTGCGCCTGTCACCAGGGCGACTTTACCATCCAAACGGAATAAGTCGAGTATGCTCATTTGAGATTATCCATGCTCACAGCATCCATATCACTGAAGGTTTGGTTTTCGCCAGCCATCGCCCAGATAAAGGCATAATTGCTGGTTCCCATACCGGAATGGATGGACCAACTGGGGGAGATCACAGCCTGTTCATTGCGGACCACAATATGACGGGTTTCGTCGGGTTCACCGAGCAGGTGAAAAACCACATTGCTCTCGGCTATGTCGAAGTAAAAGTAAACTTCCATGCGGCGCACATGGGTATGAACCGGCATGGTGTTCCACATGTTGTTGGGATCCAGAAGCGTGACGCCCATGACTAACTGGCAGCTTTTCACCCCATCGGGATGAATGTACTTATAAATCGTGCGTTCGTTGGAATGCGCCAAATCTCCCAGATGAGAAGGCGTAGCAGCCTGAAGTGGAATGTGAGACGTTGGATAGGTCATATGGGCGGGCGTGCTGCTGAAATAAAAACGCGCCGGTTGATCGGGGTTGTCACTTTCAAAACAGACTTCTTTGGTGCCCATGCCGATATACAGACCATCGAGCTTTTGCATCGCATAAGTCTGGTTATCGACGGTCAGCTTGCCCGGTCCACCGACATTGACCACACCCATCTCGCGGCGCTCCAGGAAAAAGGCTGCACCAAGCGTTTTAGGATCACCGACGAGCGCCAGCGGTGCTCGTACCGGGCAGGCCCCGCCGGTAATGATCCGGTCAATATGGCTGTAGACCATCTGAATTTCGCCTGCCACAAACAGTTTCTCGATGAGAAAGTTCTGACGCATCTGCTCCGTCGTGAATGTTTTGGCCTGGGTGGGATGAGGTGCATAACGTATTTCCATCGTTTTTTCTCCTTACTGTTTAAACGGTTCCAGATGGCGGGCGAAGTGGTTTTTGAGCAACTCAGCGTACCGCTCTTCGCTGCGGCAAAGCATGGCGTGAAGAGCCGTTCCATACTGGGTGAGTACTGATCCAAAGGTTACGTGTAACACCTGTCGCGCATCAAATTGATCCAGCAGCGCGGGAAGCTCAGCATCAGACAGTTGGGCCGCTGCGGGTACCTTTGCTAACTGGGCGGAGACATGATAACTGGCACGATCTGTCTCATAACGATTTCGTGCGAAGTCGAGTATCGTGCGAAACTCTGCCGGATCGACTTCAGCCCAGACCCGCAAGGCTTCCAGATAACTGGTTCCGGCAGTTTTGAGATGAACCAGATTGCCCGCATAACGGGCGACAATCGGATAGACAGAAAATTTATCCGAACCAGAATGCAGGCTGAGCTTGTAGCCGCCAAAATGACGCATAACAGCCCCATGTCCGGCCAAATTGCGATCCAGTTCCTCTAAGTTTCCGATGTAATCAACGCCTTTTTCGAAGCGCCCCACAAAACGTGGCGCGAGGCTAACCCATTCGATGTTCAGGCGGCGCATCTCGGCAACAAGAAAATAATGTTCAAGGATCGAGGTGGGCAGTTCGGTTTCATCGACTGAAACTTCAAAATCGAATGGCCGGCTGCCAAGCTGCGCTTTGAGATGACGATACATCACAGCGATATGGGCCAGCGCTTTGCCATACTTGGCAGCGGCACGAAACAGCGCTAATTCGTCAAAGACCAGAACAACATCGCCTAGATCGACCGTTTTGCCGAGGAAGCGCTGCGACAGATCATCCAGCGAGCTATCGAGTTCGGACCAGGGAAGCGCGCCCGCTTTAGTGCGCAGCATGGAAAGCGAGTCGGTCTCGGCCTCATTATCGACGTAATCACCGGGGTCTACAGTAAAAAAGGAGTACCCGGCTTCGACAAACGGCGCGATGACATCGGGCGTTTTGAGGTGATCGGCGTCTGCGCCCCAGGCTTCGCGCCAACCGGATTGGAATACGCCCCACATCGCATCGTCAAGCACCTGTTGGGGGGTGCGCCCGGTGCGGGCGTTCTCGCGGACAGACTGCTGGGCGAAGATTGGCGCAATGCCGGTTCCTAAGACGGATTGGACATGGCCGGGGGTTGCAACCCCCAGTCTATCGCCAAATCCCGCCGATGTGCGCAAACCGTGCGCCACCGGATTAAGCCAGGGTAGGCGTCCGCGCAGCGCGGCGGCATTAGCAGGTGTGAGGGGACACCGCAGAATCTCATCTTGCGAAATGCCCTCAAAGCCCGCTGTATTCCCTTTTATGGAAAGCCACTTTTCGCCGCTGGCATCATCTCGTATCAGCGTATAGGTGGTACCGTCGTGTTCAACGGTTGAATTTTTGTAAATCATCGAGGCCTCATAGTTTGTAGCTTCGTTTTGCCAGTCCGTAAGCTAAGTCAGCTAGCATTTCCTGCGCGTCATCCATCTCGATCATGCCACGAATGACCAAACCCGCCAGCCAGTGCGCACTAGCGCGCCGCCAGATATCATGGCGAGCCGGAATGGAGGGAAAGGCGCGGGTATCATCGTTAAAACCTACCGTGTTATACAGCCCGGCGGTTTCCATCACCTGATCGAAGTAACGCTGCATACCGTTCCAGCTATCATGGAACCACCAGGGCGGGCCTAGTTTAAGAACGGGATAATGCCCCGCCAACGGAGCCAATTCACGCGCATAAGTGGTTTCGTCCAGGGTGAACAGCACTAAGGTTAGACGTGGATCGGTGCCAAACTCGTTTAAGAGTGGGAGCAGATTCCGCGTGAATTCCGTTGGAATGGGAATGTCCGCGCCTTTGTCGCGCCCAAAACCTGCAAAGACAGCCGGATTATGATCGCGCCATGAACCAGGATGGAGCTGCATTACCAGACCATCTTCGATACTCATCCGCGCCATTTCGATCAGCATGTGCCCTGTGAAGCGCCGGGCATCGTCGTTACTGAATTTGCCCCGCAACGCTCGCTCAAAAATGGCGGTCGCTTCCCATTCGGGTAATTTTTCGGTGTAAGGGGTGAGGGCGGCGTGGTCCGTCGCGGCAGCACCCATTGACTTGAAGAATGAACGGCGCTGCTCCAACGCCTGGATGTAAGCCGAATAGGAATCAACGGTGATACCAGAGACTTCACTAAGGCGATCAATCTGGGCACGCCAACCGGGGCTGTCGATATTTACCACCGTATCGGGGCGGAAGGTGGGACGGATGTTACCCGACCAGCCCGACGCGCGGATTTTCTGGTGATAATCGAGCGTATCGGTTGCCGCGTCAGTTGTACACAACACTTCAATATTAAAGCGCTCAAACAAACGGCGCGGTTTCATATCCGCCGATTCGAGACAGGCCGCGATCTGATCGTAAATACTTTGCGCCGTGTTCGCATTTAATTTTTGTTGGACGCCAAAAACATCCGCGAACTCGTGATTCAACCACAACCCAGTGGGGGTGCCTCGGAAAAGATAAAAGTGTTCGGCAAACACCTGCCAGATTTTGCGGTGATCCTGCTCGACGGGCTGACCATCGAGGCGCGGAACACCCAGGTCTTCGAGCTTAATACCCTGTGAATAAAGCATCCGAAAGACATAGTGGTCCGGGATAAGCAGCAGATCCACCGGAGTCCCAAATGAGTAATCGGGATCGGCAAACAGGCGCGGATCGACATGTCCATGTGGACAAACCAACGGGAGACTTGCCGCCGTTTGATACAACGACTGCGCAACTTCTTTCTGATGGGCATCCGGCCCGAAATAACGGTCAGCGACCAGCATAAACTCCTCCTTTATGAGCGTTTGCCCCAATTGCGTGCTGCTTCTTGCAATGCATCGATATTTTCAGCCGGTACGCCGGGTGGTACGCCGCCGCCAAACGACAGAATTACGCCGCCGCCCGCCGCGCTTTTGTCCAGACATTCCTGGGCGCAGCGCTTGACATCTTCCGGCGAGCCACGCACACCGACATCTAAGGGAGGAATATTGCCCAAGAGGGTGACTCGGTGGCCCATTTTTGCCTTGACATCGGCAATATCAATCTGGTGGCTGAAATTGAAGACATCAAAATTGGCATCAGCCAGACTTCCCAGCAGATGCGGGCAGACTGTATCGTTATGATACACACGGATCAGCCCTTCAAATTCATCAAAGATGCGGCGCAAATGCGGATGAATCAGGTTTTCATAATGGCGCTTAGATACCATGCCCACGACATCATCCAACACCATAATCCCTTCGGGCTGGTGGAGCGTGTCCAGTTGAGCGTGCAGCCAACTTATGATGGAGGTGGTCACGACTTCCAGCAGCCGGGTCACGCCATCGGGATTAGTGGCGAGTTCCATCATAAGCGCGGGGATGCCTGCGAGCCAGGAGGCGACCGTCATCGGGCCGCGTGCGCACACCATATGAATACCTAATCCCTCGGCATGCAGTTTTTGATCCATCACTTCATACATGCGCAGAATCAGCGGCATAAAGCCATCTTCCTGGGGATTGACCGGCTTGGCCGCATCGATCCAGAAGTTCAGATCGGTAATTATGGGTTCAATGGAGGGCGGGCTGTCGTTGTGAAAACGCACTTTAGTTCCAAATGCCGAAGGTTCAGCCGCCATACCATACTCAACCCAGAAACCAGGAATCCAGGCGACATCGGGAAAACGATCTGCTAAGTCTTTGTTGATTTTCAGCCATTGATCCGGGAAAAGAAAATAGTCCCGTGTATCGATCCCGGCGTAACCAGGCAGCCAGGGGCTATCAACAATCAATGCTACGGGAACCTGATCCGGCTGTTCAAGTCGCGCGGCCTGTTTAAAACGTTCCCAGGGTGTACTCATATAAATTAGCTCCTATAAATGCCATATTCCTGAAGCGCTTCCCACAGGGCTATAACATTTTGTGGGGGGACATCCGGTTGGATATTGTGGACAGTGCTAAAGATATATCCGCCGCCGGGAGCCAGGGCCTCGATATTTCGGCGGACATCATCTTTGACCTCTTGCGGCGTTCCATGTGGCAGGACTTCCTGTGTATCAACACCGCCGCCCCAGAAAACTATATCCTGACCAAAATCATGTTTGAGGGCTACCGGATCCATGCCCGCAGCACGGATGTGGACCGGGTTCAAAACTTCGGTGCCAATCTCGATGTAGTCAGGAATCAACGGGCGAACATTGCCGCACGAGTGGAAAAACTGCCGGGTATGCGGCGCTAACTGCTTAATCCGCTCAAAAAGAATTTTGATGCGTGGTTTCAACTGCCGCCGGAACATGGCGGGCGAAATCAACTGTGACTGCTGGGTGCCGTAGTCATCGGCATACGTCACCACATCGACCAGATCACCCAACTGGGGCAGTGCCATTTCCCAAAAACCGAGTTTGAGTTCAAGCAGTTTGTCGAATAAGACGCCTGCGAGTTCGTCATCGGTAGCCATGATCATGAGCAATTCCTGCATACCCAGGATGCGCTGGGCCATTTCAAAAATTCCGGCGAACGGGTCTTTGATCACAACCGCATAACCCTGCGCGCGGTACTGAACCGCCTGGGCATGCAACCCGGCGATCCGTTGCGGATCGGCCAGATTGGGCCAGGGTAAGCGGGTGATGGCGTCTGCCGAAATTTCAGGACCGCTGAGGGGCGTTTTCCAGATGCTGTAATAAAGACCGTCCGGGCGTGGGCGGCGATGGGTAATGCCCCACTCATCATGATATTCCCAATAGTCGCCCGCGTCGATTTCGACCACATTCCAGTTATGGCTGTTGAGCGGATATAAACCGCGCGTGTCCACTCCCAGATGCTGAAGCAGGTCGTCGTCCAGTGCGGCAAGCTGCTGGATGGAGTCACAGAGCGCAACCGGCGCAGATGGCAGCCCCAAGACTTCGCGCAGCGATTGGTAGGGGAGTGCATGAATCCCCGTGACCTGGGTGCTGCCCAGGTCAAAGGGAATACGATCCGGCTCCTGATGATTTAAAGCGGCTAACAGGCGATCACGGGAGTTCATGATTCCTCTTTAGACTTCAGGAAGTCTTTCCGGATCGGGGTAAAGGTATCGACCAGCCGTACCCGGTTGGACAGAAGCTGAATCGAATGGGGTGCATTAGATGGCACTGTGATCAAATCGCCCGATTCGAGTTGGTGCGCTATACCGTCGATGAAAAAGTTCACGCTTCCTTCGGCCACATAAGTCACCTGCTGATGCGGGTGACTGTGCGGCGGGTCGGGTGCGGCAGAAGGACCATCCACAAAATCGATCACCGTGACCATCACATCATCCGTATAGGCCAGGTAACGCGTGCGTCCAGGTGCGATGGTTTCGGGCGAGACTTCAGTTCGTTTGATAACGGTCATGGCTAGAGTTCCATCAGGTATATCTGGACTTTTCCGCCGTAGTCGGATGCATAAAGAATGCGGCGGCCATCCCAACTCCAGGTTGGGTGACAATGACTGCTCTGGGTGTGCCAGGATGTTTTATGGTTACACAGTGTTTCCAGATGGGCTTGTTCACCAGAGATGTCAATCAGGACGAGATCGTCTACATCGTCGCCAACTAACACGGTGTTGTCAGGATTGGCGTGATAGTGGTTGCAATAGTAGGGCATATCGATTTTGCGAACCAATTTCCCGGTACGATCCATCAGACCAACAAAAGGAATCATCTGATTTTGGTTCACTGAAACGTCTGTAGCTACGGCCTGGGTGCGATGCGACGTAATGGTTCCATCGTGACCGGGACCGCGATCATCGAAGAAGACCAATCCATCCTGGGTCCAGAACTCATGCCCGATGGAGTCGTATTCGTCCTGACGGAAGCAGGGGCGCGCTTCACGCGAGATAAAATCTAGGAACCAGATGCGCTGTGTGACGAGATTCCAGGGTCCTTCATGACAGAACGTGCCCATTGTGGGGTCATCGGGTGAAAACTGGAAATGCCCAAGCTGGTGCGTATCTTTGAAGATGTCAAACCAACCGGAGCCATCGGTATGCGCTACCGTGATGCGGCCATCTTTGATCAGATAAAAACGCTCTTTGAAGCCCGCATAATTCGCACCCCGGTAGTGAATATGTTCGTCGGTGATCTCATTGCGACAAAACGCGACATAGCGGCGGTTGGCGGCAATGGAGGGTACGCTGGCAAGTTCATAACCGGGCACGCTTTCGTACAGCGTGGTTGCTTTGCCGCTGGAGATGTCCAGCAGGCGAACCTTGTTATCGGCAGTGATATAAGCCACAAGCGCGCTGTCGGGAGTTTTGGTCGCCGTTCCAGAACTGTATAAGTGATCGTCGGATAACTGTTCAATTTCGCCTGTATCCAGGTTCATCCGAAACATGGAATAGGCCGGGTCTTCGTGAGGCGCTTTATCCTCACCAGAAGCACGATCCGAGAGAAAATAAATTTCGTTGCGGTGCAGATCGAACGAATTCTCCGTGAAATATAGGTGAACATTATTGCCCTTTGTGGTTAGCTGTTTAATGGTTCGTCCTGTTTTTTCGTCTTTAAACTCACGGATTTCGGAGGGCCAAGTTGTCATTAAAGTATCCTCTACTGCGGTGTAATCTGTAACTTAAACTGATGCGCGCCATCCGGCAAAGCAACCGAGAGACGCACGAGCGATTCTTCAAGCTTATTTTCGCGGCAGGCTTCGGCCAGGGATTCCAACGCAAACACTGCGCCGGCAGGTTCTATAATTTCCAGCGTGAGTGATGCACGTTCTCCGGTGATTTGCGCCACACTGCCGCTGATTTCTACCGGCGACCAGGTGCTGAAAGCTTCTTCAACGGGGAGCGCCGCGCCTGCAAACTCAAATTTATCCGATAGCGTGACCTGACCGGTTTCCGTATCCAGTTCGAGGGTGCGGCGGGCAAGGTGTAGTTCGGGCAAATCGTAAGCCGTCTGAAAATCGACAACGGTATACTTGGTTTTCTCACGCTGACCGTAATCGGCTATAGTGCCATAGAACTGCTGCTGACCGCCAAATTCCGGGCCGGGAGACTGCAATTCTCCACCAAAACGCGGGACGCTGTGGGAATAGGAATTGTTAAAAACGTTGTCGTAGCGGGCTTGCCGGAAATATTCTTTACTGTACAAGCCGCGCCCCGGATCGGGCAGCAGACTTTCGCCATCCACATTGATAATGAAGGTGCCGATGTCGGTATGGCTGTGATGGCCGTCGTTGTGGCCCGCTTTCGTAACCAGCAAAACCGTTTTACCCATTTTCGTTTTACCAACAAGCTTAATCACCCCGGTATCCGGCAGAATAAAATCCTGTTGGATCAAGGGAGGGGC
>CAYYNB010000008.1:29305-70862 GCA_964472565.1 uncultured Anaerolineaceae bacterium | reverse complement strand
CGCCGGGACTGGGAGTCCACCCCCCTCAACGCGGCCTAACTGACCACCCCCCAAAAACCCCCCCCAGCCTTCCCCTCTCCAAGAACGTTTGGAGAGGGGAAATTGGGTTAGCCCTGTACCTCGGCCTGGATGATCCCAAACAGGTCTAATACCTGCCCGGCGAGTGTCCCATCATGACAGGTGAGATAACGTTTTTGCATATCCTCGGTGGTGAGATGTTCGATCACTCGGAAGCCCCGTTCAGACAAGAAGGCGGCGACCTGGCCTATTTCCAGATCAAAGTGGAGCGGCTCCACCGTATACATGGCCTGCATGGAGGCCCGCGCCTGGACTGCGCCAAAACGATGGGCCAGATCGGACGCGGCGATCATGTAATCAAAACAGAGGATGCTGCCCGGCTGGGAATTGTGCCGGATGGCGGCCAGCGTTTCGTCCACTGTCGGCAGCGGTAAATAATAACTGACACCTTCCCAGATAAAGAGCGTTTTTTGATCGGTGACATACCCCGCCGACACCAGCTTATCAACCATTTGATCCTGGTTGAAATCGATGGAGATGAATGTCAACTGCGGCGGAATAACGACGTGCGCCTGCTCTAACGCTGCGCGTTTATGCTGCTGGGTGGCCGGGGTGTCCAGTTCGAAAATCCGTGAGTTCTGGATCAAATCTCTAAAGCGACATGTGCGCGTATCGTAACCTGCGCCCAGGAACACCACCTGGGGAATATGATCACGCAACGCCTGCTGCATCACGGCATCCAGATAGGCGGTGCGGGCGACGAAAAATTCGTAGCCTCCCGGCGAAACCGCCGCCAGCTTTTTTAGAATCGCGGCATGCGTGGCGACATCTTTGGGGGTCTTGCGGGCCTCTTCACTCAAAAAGATTTCGGCGAGGTAATCCTGGCCCCTAATCTCGTCGCGCGGATCATAGGAAGCCACAGTGCGGCACAAAGCAACCGCCAGCGCACTCGCCGAGGGCTGACTCTCACGTTCTGATGACATTTTCTCCTCACTTGTTGGGGATACGCAACACTTCTAGCATACGCCTCGGACCGGGGTGGTGCAAACATTTGTGGGGCGGCGCGGGGGAAAAGCGGCCTGTCGCTGACATCCATCTGACATTCACCGGGAATCCCTTCAAAAGTTCGATAGGCGGCGTATACTAGAGGGCGTGGTTTTGTGTCAATAGAGGGGTGAACTTATGGATACCACAACCTGGATTCTGATACTCACGCCGCTGATCCTGATTCAAGTTGGGCTGATGGCGTTCGCGCTGTATGACCTGTACAAACGGGGCGGCGCACGGCCTCCGCTGCCTACGTGGGCCTGGGTGCTGATCATTGTGCTGGGGGAAATGCTGGGACCCGTCGCGTACTTTGTGCTGGGACGTAAAGAAGAAGCATGAAATGAATGCGATTGAGGTTCAGCATCTCGTCAAACGGTTCGGGAGCTTCACCGCGCTGCAAGGGTTCGATCTGAATGTGCCGCGTGGGTCGATCTTCGGTTTCCTGGGGCCGAATGGGGCGGGAAAAACGACGACGCTGCGCATTATGACCGGGTTGGCGCGGGCGACTGAAGGCCGGGTGACGATTGAAGGGGTGGAAGTCGGAAGCGGACCCCGCCCCCCGATTGGGTATCTGCCGGATACACCCGCATTTTATGGGTGGATGACGGCGCGCGAATTTCTGCGGTATATCGCGCGGCTGCACAGGCTCCCGGAGCCGCCCATCGAAGCGACGCTGGAACGGGTCGGATTGGCGGACGTGGGGAAAAAACGGATCGGCGGATTCTCGCGGGGGATGAAGCAGCGGCTTGGCCTAGCGCAGGCGCTGCTGCCGCAGCCGTCGGTGCTGCTGCTGGATGAACCTGTTTCGGCACTTGATCCGGCGGGGCGTAAAGAAGTGCTGGATATTTTGCAGGGGTTACGCGGGCAACTGACCGTGTTTTTCTCGACGCATATTCTGAGCGATGCGGAGCGGGTGTGCGACATGGTTGGGATTCTGGATCACGGAAAGCTGATCAAACAGGCGGGGCTGAACGATCTGCTGGCGCGGTATGCACGCCCGGTTTTCGAGATCGATGTGGCGGCAGAGGACCGTGAAAATCTGGCGGCAGTGGCCGAGCGGCTGGTGGGGATGGCGTGGATCGAGCGGGTGACGCTGGACGGGGCACGGCTGCGGCTGAGCGTGCATGACGTGGCGGCGGCGCGGCGCGATCTGATGCCGATGCTGGCTGGGCTGGCGGTGATCCGGTTTGAGATGTTGGGGGCGACGCTGGAAGATATTTTCCTGCGGCTGACGAATGGGCAGGCGACACACGTATGATACACATCTTCGGCGTACAACTGCGCAAAGAACTGCTGGAATTGTGGCGGACGAAAAAAGCGATTGTCGTGCTGGCGGTGCTGGTGGGGTTTGGTTTCGCGTCCCCGATTCTGGCTAAACTGCTGCCGGATATGCTCGAAGCGATGGGCGAAGATCAGATGGGCGGGGTCCAGATTGTGATTCCCGAACCGAGCACGAAAGATGCGCTCGATCAGTTCGAGAAAAATATGGTGCAGTTTGGACTGCTGCTGGCAGTGCTGATGAGCTTTAATGCGATTGTCAGCGAACGGGAACGCGGGCAGGCGGCGCTGATGTTCCCGCACCCGCTGCCGCGCGAGTTATTTGTGGTGGCGAAATTCGCGGCGCTGGCGATACTGTTCGGCGGTGGGTTGGTGTTGGGGGCGGCGGCGGCGTATGGGTATACGGTGCTGCTGTTTGATGCGCCAGACGTGGGGGGATTCCTGGCACTGGTGGGATTGATCTACCTGTGGATTCTCAGCCTGATCGCGGTGTCGCTGCTGGCGAGCGCGGTCGGGCGCACGGTGGCAAGCGCGGGGGGCATTGCGTTTGCATTTTTGATCGTGTTCCTGTTGGCGGGGAGTTTCACCAACCTGGCACCGGATAAGATCACGGCGTGGGGGCGCGCGCTGGCAGGGGGCACAGACAGCCCGGCCCGCTGGGGCGCACTGGTGGTGACACTGGTGATCACGGCGGCGGCAGTCGGTGGGAGCGCTATGGTGCTGCGGCGGCAGGAGATTGGGTGATCGCGCCGAGATAGATGTAGTTGGATACCTTTTTCAACTCGCCGGTTGATAACGCCAGTTTGTAGGTGCCAGTTGAGGCGGTGAGCAGCAGCGCTTCATCGTTGTCGATAAACGAGATGGGCCGGTAGCGCAGATCGCCGGAGGGGAGCGCGACTACCTGCTGGCCCGCGACGACATCGGCCAGCACGAGGGCATATTGTTCGGGCGCGGTGTCGCTGCCCACGCCTTCGGAGAGACTATAGGCGGCAAGAGTGCCGTTGTTGTTCAGAATCAAATCACCCCCGGTCTGAAAAGAAAAATTCGGCGGGGGGATGGTGATGTCGGCCCCGGTGGGTAAATCCCAGACATGCAAGATAAACGGTCCCTGGCCCTGCGCGGCTTCCAGGCGGCCCAAAATGCGCCCGCCGGGGGCAAGAGCGGCACTACAGGGGCAGATTGGCTCCTGGGGGATGTCTACAAAAGCCTCATCCACAAGGCTGTAGGCGCGGATGTGTTCAAAGATGGCATAGGGGGCGGCGGACGTGGCCGGGTGGGCGCTGTCGTAGAAAAAACGCTGCATCCCATCCGCGAGGGCCAGCGGATAGAGTTGAAGCGGCGGCTGGGGGGATTCGATGGGAAGCTGGCGCAGATCGTGACCATCGGCCCAGGCGGCGTAGGCGGTTGAGCTTCCATCGGCGGCGGTGACGGTCCAGGCGATGCTCTGATGATCGGGCGAGACGGTCCAGGAAAGGGCCTGAACGCCTACTGAACGGTGAATGAAGGGGTGCGGTTCTAACAAACCGTTCAGGGTGGCGCGCATGATCACGCCGTTTTCTGGCTTTTCATAAAGCACATAATCGCCCACCAGCGTAAAATTTCGTCCCTGGTCCACGCTGGCAAGCGTGCTGAGGCCGGTGAGGGCATCGACAAAATAAATGCGTGCGCCGCCGGTGGTGGGATCGAGTTCGAGAAACACATCGACGCGGACGGTATTTTCCTGGGCATGGGCGGGGATCAGGCTCAGAAGCAGGAAGAGGACGAGGCAGAAGGGCGTTAACCTACGCATCGGGCAGTCCTGTTTTGATGGCTGAGACGACGAGCGGCAACATCGCGCCGGACGGCCCCTGAAGATGCCAGCGGGCAATGGCGGTAATGGTGGTGATGTCGGGGTTGACCTCGATCACGGTGCCGCCGTGATGATGGACGACAAAGGGCAGAGTCGCGGCGGGCTGGACGATGCCGGAGGTGCCGATAACGAGCGCCACATCCGCCTGTTCGCAGAGCGTATAGGCGCGATCCAGGGCGGCGGCGGGCAGGGTTTCTTCGAACCAGACGACATCGGGACGAACCCATGCGCCACAGTGGGGGCATTGGGGCGGGCCAGCGGCGCGATCCCAGTCGAGTTCAGCTACGTTGATATAGGTCGGGGCGCCCTGGCAGTTGGCAAAACACTTGTTGTCTTTGATGTTGCCGTGCAGCGTGATCACGTCGGTGCTGCCGGCGGCCTGGTGCAGACCGTCGATGTTCTGGGTGATGACCACGACTTCGGGCAGGAGCTTTTCCAGTTCTGCGATGGCAACGTGGCCGGGATTCGGCTGGGTCTGGGCGATCAGGCCGCGCCGGTAGTCGTACCATTCCCAAACCAACTTCGGATTGCGGCGGAAACCGTCAGGAGTCGCCAGGAGTTGGGGATCGTAGTTGGCCCACAGACCTTCGAGAGCATCACGAAAGGTGGGGATGCCGCTCTCTTTGGAGATACCCGCACCGGTTAATACCACCAGATGCTGACTGCGCTGAATGGTCCGCGCGACCAGGGGGACAGCCGATTCGTTACTCAAACGAAAATTTCCTTAGGCTACGCCACTATTTTCTACGCTTCCATTATGCCTCAAAATGCAAGCGTGAGATAATTAACGATTGGTCTACGCCCGATGTCGTGTTAAACTACAGACAATGAATCTGAGCGCAATTCGCGCGTTCGTGGAAGTAACTATTATGCCGATCTCAAATCCCCATACCGACCGGGAAGTACTGACTAAGTACGCCTATGCAACGGATGAACATTACGCGATCCGGTACCGGACACATGAATTATACAGCCTGCCCCGGATCGACTTTCCGAAATGGGTGGTGGAAACGCTGAACTGGCGGGGGGATGAGTGGGTGCTGGATGTGGGATCGGGGCCGGGCACATATTTTGAATGGGTGCGGCAGAATATCCCCGATGGGCGGCATTACGCGGGTGATTTGTCGTGGGGGATGGCGTCCACGGCGCGGGAGCAGGCTGGGGCGGATGTGACGCGGATTTTAAATCTGGATGTCCAACATCTGCCGTTCCCTGATGGCACGTTTGATGTGGTGATGGCGAATCATATGCTGCACCATGTCCCGAATTTGGATCAGGCTTTTGGCGAAATCCGGCGGGTGCTGCGTCCGCGAGGGATTCTGCTGGCGGCGACGAACAGCGTGCATACGATGCCCGAATTTGAGACGCTGGTCCGGCGGGCGTATACGCTGCTGGGGTATCCGAAGCAGGATATTCCGCTGGTCCACCACACTTTCACGCTGGAAAACGGCATTATGCGGCTGGCGCAGTATTTCCGGGCGATTGCGCGGTATGATCTGCCCAGCGCGTTTCATTTCCCCGAAGTGGAGCCGGTCCTCAATTATCTGAACAGCGGACGTCCGCTGCGCGAACCACACCTGCCCGCCGATGTGACGTGGGATGAGTTTATGGGCGTGATGGAAAAACAAATCGCCCGCCTCATTAATCATTTTGGCGAGCTTCAGGTTCATAAACTAACCGGGGTGATGGTGGCGACCAACGGCGGCGGCTTCGCGGAAGATTTCCTGGAGAAACTCGACGGCTAAGGCGTTATGCGATTCACCCCGATCCTCCCGGCCTCCTTTCCCCGCACGCGATATTGTTAGCGAATCCATTGGTCAGGGGATTGTCAGGTTACAAGCGATTAAAGATGAGCGTAGGGGCAGGTTTGCAAACCTGCCCCTACAAATGTCTATGCATTCGATCCACCCTGTTTGCCAACGGTATCGCACGCGGAGAAAGGAGGGGCAGGGCGCGGCAAGCGGGGCGATTCGTGAGGCACCCGTTGAGCTAGGTCTAACGCGCGGCTCCAGCCGTGTAATCGTCCCAGATGGGATTATCGGGCGGCGTGAAGCCATGCATGCCATAGAGCGGCACAAACATCACCGGGATTAAGTGCTCAAATTCCCAGCGATCACCCACACGGCGGACACGTTCCAGCGACTGGTGATGGCGATCTCCCACCGGAATAATGAGGCGGCCATTGTGTGGGGCGAGCTGGGTCAGCAGAGGGCCAGGGATCGCCGGGGCAGCGGCGGTGACGATGATCTTGTTAAAGGGGGCCATGTCGGCCAAGCCCTGACTACCATCCCCGATGTAGACCTCAAAATTATCGAGTCCTAAATCGTACAGCCGCTCGCGGGAACGATCTCCCAGGCTGGGATACCGTTCGAGGGTGTAGACAAAACGCGAGAGATGGCATAACACGGCGGTTTGATAACCGGACCCGGTGCCAATTTCTAACACCACATCGTCCATTTTCACGTCGAGCAGTTGGGTCATCAACGCTACGATATACGGCTGTGAAATCGTCTGGTCATTGCCAATGGGCAGCGGACCGTCATCGTAGGCCATCGACTGTAAGTGTTCGGGGACAAACCGATGGCGGGGGACGCGCCGGATCGCTTCAAGTACGCGTGGATTGGTGATGTCACGCGCGATTAACTGATTGCGAACCATTCGCTCGCGCTGAACTTCGAAATCTGGACGTGGAGGCATGATTTTCTTCCAATGTGCTCTTTACTTCGATCCTACACCAAAGCCGGGCAAGCGTAAACGGCTCCCCTTTGGTGATCATGCACAGCTTTGTATGGTCAGACTTGACAAAAGAACAATTTCGATGAGAATCAAATTTGATGTTCATCTAAATTGATATAAAGGATGTCAAGATGGATCACAACCTGATGAGCGGATTTCCGCCTGCGCCGGATCACGTGGTTACTCATGCCAACCAACTGTACGGGCCGTATAACCGGTGGAGCTTTCAGAATGAACTGAAGTTGAATCGAACGGCGGATGTATGGCGGGGGGCGGGTCCGGTGGCGTCGCTGGAAACGGATTTGCAAGACCTCAGCCCGGTAACGTATCAAAACCGGGCGGGGGACTCGTTTAGCTTTGATGATATGGTTGAACTCAGTTATACGGATGGGATACTTGTTCTGCACCGGGGCCGGGTGATCTATGAGCGGTATCTGAACGGGATGCAGCCACAGACACTGCACGCATGGGCATCGGGGAGTAAATCGGTCACGGGGACGCTGGCAGCACAACTAGCGTATGAGGGTTTGTTTGATCCTCAAGCGACAGTTGATACGTATTTGCCCGAACTGAAAAACAGCGGCTTTGGAGATGCTACCGTCCGGCAGGTGATGGATATGACGACGGCGGTAGGTTTTCCTGATGATCGGAGTGATCCGACTGCGGAAAACTGGCAGTACGGCGTGGCGTTAGGATGGTGCGAGAGACCAGCGGATTATCACGGGGCGGAAACGGTATACGAGATGCTGCCGCTGATGCGCAAAACGGGCGCTCATGGTCAAAAATTTACCTATCTGACGCCGAATACGGATGTGCTGGCGTGGCTAATCAAACGCTTGACGGGGCAGACGCTAGCGGACGTGATGCAGGCGCGGCTGTGGTCTAAACTGGGCTGCGAGCGGGATGCTTTTTGGATCGTGGAGCCTTCGTGCGCAGAAACGGCGGGGTCCGGCTTGATCACGACGCTGCGCGATATGGCGCGGTTTGGGCAGATGATGCTGCAAGCAGGACATTATAACGGACAGCAGATTATCGCGGCGGAGGTGGTCGAAGATATTCAGAATGGGGGAGATCGAGATGCGTTTGCCAGAGGACCAGCGGCGGGGCCGGGCAACCAGGGATACTCGTACCGGGATCAGTGGTGGGTGACGCATAACCGTTACCAGGCGTATCAAGGGTTGGGGTATGGCGGGCAGGTGCTGTATATCGCGCCGGGGGCGGAACTGGTGGTGGCGAAATTCAGTTCGTACCCGACACCAACACCCGCCGGGAACGAGTTTTACAGCGCGATGGCGGCGCTTCCGGCGCTGGCACAGGCGCTCGCGGGCGCATAGATCAGTATTTTTTCTCTTCGAACAGGGCGCGGTGCGGAAAAACCAGGCGCTCGGCGGTGTAATCGTGCAGGGAGAGGGCGTGTTGATTGGCACGCTCAAAATCGCGGTGGATGTCCTGAACGCGGACGATTTGAGCCGCTGAAGGTTCGACGGAGAAGATCACAACGGCCACGCTGATCTTGCCCGGCATAAACAGGACACAACGGCTATCGCTCAGGTTTTTGGTGGCCGGGCCGGGGTTGCCACGTTCGCGCATGATGGATTTCAGGCGCTGGAGAACGGCGAGAAGCTGCGTGTGTTCCAACTGGATTTCACCTGTGTGGTGAATCAGGGCGAAACTGTCCTGGTCGTAAATGGTATAGGAGACAACGCGGGACTCGTAGTGCAGTTTCAGAAAATTGGTATGGCCCGGACGGATAACCGACTGCCAGGCCTGACTGTCAGGATTGCGAGCCAGCAACCGTTCGGTGATGAGACGCTGTTCGCTGTAACGGGCATAGATGGCGTCGAACTGGGCGCGGTTGAGCTTGCCCTGGGCGAATTCGGCGGCGATTTGCGCCATTTTTTCGCGGAGCTGGATCAAGGCTTCTTCGGCGCGCTGCATTTGTTCGCGCGGGGTGAGCACCGTGACCGGCGGCGGTGTGGCCGGGACGGAGGGCGTCAGCAGTTCCTGGGGGACCGTTTCATCCTGAACCTGGGGCCTGACCGGTGACTTGGGCTGCGGAGGCCGGGGCGAGGGTGGCGGTAAGGGAGCAGATTCCTCCGGCTGGACTTCCGCTGACGGGCCAGATTGAGAATCTTCTCGCAGAACTCGCCGCAGCAGAGAATTTTCGGGGGAATCGTCCTGGTTACTCACGGCATGCGCCTCAATGATTGGGTAAAGTCGTTATAATGTAACTATAACAAAAATTGTCCGAGCGCGAAAGCGGCATGGCGTTACTTAAGCTGACCGCCGGACAATGGCCCCAGATACTGCGCCCGCAGTTTGTCGAGTTCGCGCAGCGTTTCCTGGTGTTTATAGGCGAGATAGGCCAGACCCTGAAAAAGCGATTCGACGTTCTCGCCCGTGAGCGCGCTGGTCATCAGAAACGGCATGCGCCCCTCGTACCTGGCCCAGCCTTCGGCCTCACCGGGAGGCACCACCGGCCCTAAGTCGCTTTTGTTGCCGATGACGACCATCGGCACACCGGGGGTCGCGGCCAGCAGCTCATCACGCCAGCGGAGCAGATTAAAGAAGGTAGCGGGGGCGGTGGAGTCATAAATCAGGGCTGCCGCCAAAGTGCCGCTATAAAACTGATCGCGAAAGCTGCGAAAACGGTCCTGTCCGGCGACATCCCAAATGGACAGGCGCAGCAGACGATCACCTAACTGAACGGTTTTGTAGTGGAAGTCAACGCCGATGGTTAAGACGCGCGACTCTTCAAATTTGCCTTCGCAAAAGCGGCGAACGAGGCTTGTTTTCCCCACATTACCGTCGCCTACCAGAAGCACTTTGTAGATTGGAAGATCGCTCACTCTAGCCTCACCTTGATTCCATTGGTCCCAGTATAGCATAGAGCGTCAGAAGATGCGCAGGTGGGGGGAGGTGTTGTTACAATCGTTGGTGTTGACTGAGATACATAGGGACAAAATGAAATATCCGGTATGGTGGAAAAATTCACGCGGGGAATGGTATGTGATTGTGCAGGGGGTGTTATTCGTGCTGATTGCCGTTGGTCCGATTACGGTGGATGTGCGGCCTGATGTGCCGGGCGGGGTGCGGGTGGTGACCTGGGTGATCGGCGGAGTGTTGGGCGCGGTGGGGCTGCTGCTGTCAGTGGCGGGATTGTGGGGGCTGGGCAATAATCTTTCGCCGCTCCCCCACCCGAAAGACGATGCGACTCTGGTGCAGGGCGGGGCCTACCGGATGGTGCGGCACCCGATTTACAGCGGCCTGATCATGGGGGCTACCGGGTGGGCACTGCTGAATTTGAGCCTGATTACGGGAAGCTATGCGGTGGTACTGCTGCTCTTTTTTGACATCAAATCACGGCGCGAGGAACGGTATCTGGCGGCAAAATTTCCAGCGTATGCGGCTTATCAAAAGCGGGTGCGGAAGTTGATTCCGCTGGTGTATTAATTGGGGTTCGCGTGTTGATAAAGGAGAACGATTGATGACGGTTCGGGTGTTGTTCGTGTGCCTGGGTAATATCTGCCGCTCGCCGATGGCGGAAGCGGTGTTTCAGCAGGTGGTCAACGAGGCGGGATTGACGCATGAGATTATGATCGATTCGGCGGGAACGGGGCGCTGGCACGTGGGCGAGCATGCACATACGGGCACGCTGAATATTCTGCGCCAACATGGGATCGCGTATAACGGGCGGGCACGGCAGATTAAACGCGAGGATTTTGAGATTTTCGATTATATTCTGACGATGGATGAGGATAATCTCACCGACGTGCGGCAGATGAAACCGGCTAACAGCGCGGCGGTGGTGCAGAAGTTTCTCGACTACGCGGACGGCGTCACCACGCGGGACGTGCCGGACCCGTATTATACGGGAGAATTTGGCAAGGTGTACGATCTGGTGAGCAAAGGTGCGGAAGGACTGCTAGCGCACATCCGCCGGGAAAAGGGGCTGTAATTATGCTGCCAGCCGCGCTGAGCGAGGTTCTGTCGTCTGTTTTGGGCGGCACGATTGCGTTCGTACAACCTGTCTTTGGTGGGGATATTAACTATGCAGCCCAAATCGACTGCGGCAGCGCGTCGTATTTTGTGAAGTGGAATGCGAACAGCCCGGATGCGATGTTTGCGACAGAGGCGGAAGGGCTGCGCTTGCTGCGCGGGGCGGGCGCGCTGCGGGTGCCGGACGTGATCGCGCAGGGGGAGGCCGACGGGATCGGGTATCTGGTGCTGGAGTGGATCGAAACAGGGAATAAGCGGGCCGGGAATGTGATGGAAGCGTTTGGGAGCGGGCTGGCCGAACTGCACCGGCAGCAGGCGGCGCAGCATGGGCTGGACCAGAATAATTTTATTGGGCGGCTGCCGCAGATCAACACACCAACATCCAGTTGGATCAGTTTTTACCGGGAACAGCGGATCGGGTATCAGATGGAAGTGGCACGGCAGCGGGGACGTTTACCCCGGCGGCGCGAAGACCTGCTGACCCGCCTGATGGAGCGGTTGGATCACTGGCTGGATGATGAGGCGATTACCCCGTCGCTGCTGCACGGTGATTTGTGGGGCGGTAATTATCTGGTGGATGAGCAGGGGCGGGCGGTGCTGATCGATCCGGCGGTGTATTACGGGCACCGGGAAATGGACCTCGCCATGACGGAACTGTTCGGCGGGTTCGCAACACGCTTCTATGAGGCGTACCAGGCGGCGTATCCGCTGGTGGGGTATGATGAACGGCGGTCCCTCTACCAGCTTTATTATATCCTGGTGCATCTCAACCTGTTTGGCGAGGCCTACGGCGGGCAGGTGGATTCGATAGCCGCGTATTATGCCGGACCGCGTTAGCCCTTGAGCCTCAGCGAAAATCGAAAATGTGCGACTGCCAGGGGCGCAGATCGACATAAAGGCCGGCATCGGCCATCTCTTTGCCGGGACGCTCATAGACAGAACCATCCAGTTGATCCTGAAGCTTCCAGGTGCGCTCGGCCTCTAAATCGGGGAGGAGCACGCGCCCCTGCGAGCCGGTGGATGAATAGTTAATGACGATCAGGCGGCGGTCACTGCTATTGGACTGCCACATATAAGCGATCAGGTTTTTGTGGGTGGCGTTGAGGTCCCAGGCGGGCAGCGTCTCACGGATGTGCCATGTACCGTTGTGGTAAATGGGTTTGCTGACCTCGGCTAACAACAAGCGATAAAATGCTTCGATTTCGGGATCGGTATCCTCGGCAGGGCGATGGCCTAACTGCACAGGCAGCTTGATCCGGTATCCATAAAACTGGCCTTCGTGGAGCAGGGTTGCGCCGGGAAGTGTCGTGACCAACACGGCAGCAGCCTGATCGCGGCCTGGGCCAAAAGTACGCGCGGCACGCTGTTCGTCGTGGTTTTCGATAAAACGAACCATGTGGCTCTGATAATTCAGATCGCCCTGGAGATGAGTCAGAATGGAACGGACCGGCTCATTTTTGAGATAGTCATACAGGCGCTTGTCGTAGGTGTAGTCGAACCCCTGCTGCTGCAACTTCCACTCCATGTCCCAATAGACCTCGGCCAAAAAGAGGAAGTGGGGATATTTGGCTTTGATGGCCGGAATGATCACATGCCAGTATTCCGTTTCCGGTTCCGGCCCGACACGCGGCCCCCAGGTCTGCGAAAAGATACGGTTGGTGACGAGCATCGCCATATCGCAGCGAACGGCGTCGCACATGCTGGCAATATCAAGCAGGGTGGCTACGATCTGGTTACGTAGGTGGGGGTTGAAGGCATTAACCTGGGCGGTATCGGTCCAGGCCGGGAAATAGGGATCGCGCCCGTTGGAAAAAATCAATGAGCGGCCTTCACCACCGGGGACGGTAAAAAAGAATTCCGGCCTGGTTTCAAGGTCTTCGCTGGTGCCCTGGACAAAATAATCCGGGTACTCGGTCAGCCAGGGGCAGTCGATGGCGGTGTGATTGGGTACAAAGTCGAGGACTAATTTGATGCCGAGTTTTTCCAGCCGTTTACGCAGGGCGGCTAATTCGTTCCGCTCGCCGAGATGGGGATCGACTTCGTAGCGGCGGATCGCATAGGGCGAGCCGACGACATCCGCTTCGGTGTAATGTGGCAGGGCGCGGCGATATTCATCCTGTAGATGGGGGTGTCCGAGCGAGATTTCGCGCCCGGCGGGGCTGCGTTCCCAGACCCCCATCAACCAGACCGCATCCAATTTCCACTGTGCCAACTGGGCCAGCACCTCATCGGGGATGCTGCCGAAGGTCACAGGGCGATTATACAGTGTGCTCAGACTGTACAGCCATGTCCAGGCATTGATCTCGTAGATCAGTGGATTCTGCCGCCAGAATACCATGATGCCCCCTTACTACCTCACTGAACCCACCCTCTAGAATAGCCCAAAATATTCCGAAAACAAGAAGCTGTTTTTAGACAAACAAAAAGGGCAGGTTGCCCTGCCCCTGGGTATCGAATGGACGTCAGCTGGCGGTGGACTGCAATTGTTCGACGGGGGTTTCGCGGGCGGCTAACCAGCGCTCACAGGAGATCGCGGCGGCAGTGCCCTGGCCGACAGAAGTGGCAACCTGGCGGAAGATGCGATCCTGCACTTCGCCCGCCGCAAAAATGCCCTCGATGTTGGTGTGCATTTCCTTATCGGTGATCAGATAACCAAACTGATCGCGGGACAACTGGCCCTGGAACAGATCGCTGTTGGGATCGTGACCGATAAAGATGAATACACCATCGGTGGGGTAGTCGCTCGTTGCGCCGGTTTCCACGTTACGCAGACGGACGGATTTAACGTTTTGCTCGCCAACGATTTCATCCACCACCGTATTCCAGATGAAATGAATCTTGTCGTTAGCCTGGGCGCGGGTCTGAAGTGTGGCCCCGGCGCGCAGTTGATCGCGGCGATGGATGACATCGACCCGATTGGCGAATTTGGTCAGGAAGAGGGCTTCTTCGAGCGCGCTGTCTCCCCCACCGACCACCACGACGTTTTTACCCCGGAAGAAAAAACCGTCACAGGTGGCGCAGTAGCTCACCCCGTTGCCGGTGTATTGAGCTTCGCCGGGAATGTTCAGGCGGCGCGGGTTGGCTCCTACCGTGACGATCACGGCTTCGGCTTCGTATTCTTTCCCGTCATCGGTCTTGATAAAAAACGGCGAACCGTGCGAGAAATCGACTTCGGTCACGGCGGTATACATCACCATCCGTGCGCCGAATTTCTGGGCCTGCTCGACCATCTTATCGACCAGTTCCTGGCCGCTCAGCCCTTCGGGGAAACCGGGATAGTTCTCAATTTCGTAGGTGAGCGACACCTGCCCGCCCAACACATGGCCCGCAATAACCACCGGATTCAGATTGGCACGGGCGGTGTATAACGCGGCAGTCAGGCCCGCCGGACCAGAGCCGATGATCACCAGTTTTTCTTGCTGAACGCCGGGATGGGCTGAATTTTCAGTGGTAGCAGGATTCAGATTAAATGTCAGTTTATCGTTCATCACACGGTTCCTATTTTTGCGGCTTGTATTCGCACTACCTATTTGGATGCAGCAGATCCGATTTTGTTGTAGATTCTAATGGATTTCTAAAAAGGGGCATAAAAGTGGAAAACAAGACCCCCGACATAAGCGAACCCGTTGGGCAGGGTATTGTCAGGTTATGAACGATTAAACATCCGATGAGCATCGAGCGTAGGGGCAGGTTTGCAAACCTGCCCCTACAACAGCCATCCATTCAAGGGAGGGCCAGAGAGATTAGAGAATTTTGCTCAGGAAGAGGCGTGTCCGGTTGTGGGAGGGGCGGCTGAACAGAATGTCGGGCGTGTCTTCTTCGACGATTAAACCCGCATCCATGAAAACTGCGCGATCCGCTGCCGCACGTGCAAAACCCATTTCGTGAGAGACAACCACCATTGTCATACCTTCGCTGGCAAGCTGCTGCATGACATCCAGCACTTCCTTGATCATTTCGGGATCAAGGGCGGAAGTCGGTTCGTCAAACAGCATGATCTTGGGGTCCATCGCGAGGGCGCGCGCAATGGCAACCCGCTGCTGCTGCCCACCGGAAAGCTGCGCCGGGAAAACATCGGCCTTTTCAGGGATGCCGACTTTTTCCAGCAGCAGGCGCGCTTTGGTGGCGGATTCTTCGCGTCCCCGTTTGCGGACGATGCGCTGGGCCAGCATGATGTTGCGCAGCACGGTTTTGTCGGGAAACAGGTTGAAACTCTGGAAAACCATGCCGACTTCGGTGCGGACTTTGTTGATGTTGCGCGCACCCTTGAGCGGAATGCCATCGACCACGATGCTGCCGCTGGTGAACGTTTCCAGGCGGTTGATGCAGCGCAGCAGCGTGCTTTTACCGGAACCGCTGGGGCCAACGATGACCACCACTTCGCCGGGGTAGACACTCAGGCTTACTCCGCGCAGCGCATGGACTGTGCCGCGCGGAGTCTTGAACTGTTTGTGAACATTTTCGATCTGAATGATCGGTTCGTGTTTTTCAGCCATCGCAGTTGACCTCTAACTCGGCAGGCGAGTGCGGCGTTCCAGCAGACGCACCATCATCGATAGGAGCAGCGTCATAAACAGATACATCACGGCTACCGCACTGTAGCCCAAAAAGGCGTCATAGGTCCGCGAGACGAACAAACGCCCCTTTTGCATTAGATCGGGCAGGGCCAGCACGGAGATCAGCGCCGAGTCTTTGAGCAGGGCAATGAAGTCGTTGCCGAGCGGCGGCAGCACGACACGGATGGCCTGGGGCAGAATGACGCAGCGCATGGCCTGGGCATAACTCATGCCGAGGCTGCGGGCGGCTTCCATCTGGCCGCGCCCGATACTTTGAATCCCGGCGCGGAAGATTTCGGCAATAAAGGCTCCGTAACCAAACGACAACCCGATGATCGCGCTCCAACGGGGATCGATGTCGAATTTGGGGATGGTGACGAGTCCCAGGTCGATGGGCGTGGCGTCGCGCAGGCGCGGCACCACCACAAACGCCGCATAAATCAGAATGACCATCAGGGGCAGCCCGCGCACGATTTCCACATAGAGGGTGGAAATGTTGTAAAAAATGGGATTGCTCGAAATGCGCATGAGGGCTGTGATCAGTCCGAACACCAGCGCCAGGGCATAGGCGAGGAAGGTGACATAGAGCGTCAGGAAAATGCCTTCGTCACAGCCGCGCAGATTGTTCAGGGCACAGACTCCCGGATTCTTGGAACGTTCTTCGATGATCTCATCTTTATCCAAAACCACAAACTGCGGTTCCTGGGTCTGGACTTTGATCTGGCTGCCAGTCTGTTCGAGGATCACGCCCGTAACGGTATCATCACGCATTTTGACGCTGATGGGACAGTCTTTGTCGCACTCGCGCGGATCACCTGCCAGCGCAAGGCCCGCATCAGCATTCGCTTCGATCCACTGCTGGACAAACAGCCGATCTTCCCCGCTGGCGATGTAAATCAACACATCGACTTCACCCGCCGCAGTCGCTTCGACCAGGGCGGTAGCGTCGGGGTAGGCGACCAGTTCGACAGCCGCATTTCCTTCGGAATAGCGCAGGGGCACTTCAACCGCGCCTGCGGAACCGGCCAGTACCTGAGACAGATCGGTGCCTTCGAGATAGCCGATGCGCAGCGCCGCGCCGGATGTAATGCTTTGATCCTTGATCTGTTGGTTGACGGCAATCGTCAGGGTGTCGAGCGAATAGGATTCCACGTCGCTGAGGGTGACTTCGCGGCGCGAGCCATCGGCCAGACGGATGCTCAGGCGGCGCGGCACGGTGCGCGTCATGCTGATCAGCGTACCCTCAAACTGTTCGCCCTGGCGGGAAATGATCACGGCCTGCCGGTCTGCACAATTGGGATTGGCGGCGCGGTCACAATAGAGCACGGTTGGTTCTGTGCTGAGAATACGCGCCGGGTCAAAGGTGACGATTTCTTCGTTGCGGGTGCGGACCGTCATGGTGCTGTCGTCCTGCGCCACGAGCACACCCGTCACGTTGACTTCTTCCGTGTAATCGACAACCACTTCATCACTGGTTCCGGCATCTGCGGGTTGGATTTCGGAAATGTTGTTCTTTTGAATATTGGTGCGGGTTATCGAGGTTTCAATCGTGATGTCGTAGACGGACTGATTCACGACTTTCCCGGCGACGGTCACGATCTGAGGTTGGGTGGCCTGCATAAACAGCGGGCCAGAAGCGCCCTCAACGGGAACCAGATAACTGAACTGCTCCGCTGTCGCAATCTCACCGGGATCGCTGGGAAAGAGCAACTGTTCACGCGGGATGCTAATCGTCGCGGCGGGCTGCTGAACCGTGATCACCGGTTCTACCGGCGGCTCGACAAAGCCGGGTTTGACCACCTTATCCGTTTTGACTATATCGTCCAGAAGCTGGTACACCACGTCCTGAGGCGAATCGGTGGTCTGTTTCTCGTACACACCCGTGACTGTGTTGGGTTTGGCGCGAACACTCACAATGTCGTACAGATCATAGGTTGACCACTGCGGATTATCGGTGAGCCATTCTTTCAGGACTTCCTGGTAGTCTTCGGAGGTCGCCATCGTATAGATAACGACTACGCCCAGGACCACCAGTGTAATGGCCCACCAGGGGAGACCAGCGGCCCAACTGCGAATACGATGGAAGCGGCTTGCTTCTTCGATCACCAGGCCGGTCAGTTCCTGGGTGAGTCTGGGATCGGATAAGGGAGGGTCTGTAGTTTGTTCTGACATGATCTATCTCGCACACAAAAAAACGCGCCGGGTAATGTACACAATTTCCGAGAACTAAACAAGAGCGGGGGTTATTCAAATGTTCCAAAAAAAAGACACCGAGATTGGCCCGGTGCCTAAAAGAAGGGCGGGTTTGAACAGCCCGCCCTATATGGTTATATCCGTTTACTGCGGCATGAACATGCTGGGCGGTTCGACGCCGAACCATTCCAGATAAATCTGTTCGTAGGTGCCGTTGGCAATGATGGCGGCCAACGCGGTGTTGATGGCGTCGAGGAGTTCGGGCTTGTCGGAATTAACCGCAATGCCGTAGAACTCATCGGTGAACGGATCGCCAACCAGGACAACGCCCATATCGGGGTTCTTGGAGATAATGTCGTTGCTGGTGGGGCCATCGTTGACAATGGCATCGATGTCGCCGTTGGCGAGGGCCTGGAACGCCAGGGTGATTTCGTCATAACGAACCACAGTCACGCCATCCATCTCGGTGGCGGCGAGGTCGCCGGTGGTGCCGGATTGGACACCTACGCGCAGACCGGCCAGATCATCGGTGGTCGTGACGCTGGTGGCATCGGCTTCGCGGACGGCGATCATCTGACCGGCGTTGAAGTAGGGGTTCGAGAAGTCAACCATTTCTTCACGTTCTTCGGTGATGGTCGCAGCGCTGGACACAGCATCAAATTCGCCGGACTGGAGCGCGACAAAAATGGTGTCAAAACGGGTGTTAATCCACTCGATTTCGAAGCCCGCTTCGGCGGCGATAGCATCCATCAGGGAAACATCGAAGCCCACAATGTTGCCTGATTCGTCTACAAACTCAAACGGCGGATATTCGGCGTTGAGGCCGACTTTGACCACACCCAGATCACTGGTGGCAGCGGCTGCTTCTTCCGTCGCAGCTGCTTCGGCAGGTTCTTCGGTGGCAGTGCCGTAGCCCGTGCTGATCTCGCCAGAGGCCAGACCCGCAGCGGTTTCGATCAATTCGGTCTTCACTTCTTCAGGAACGGCAACAGCCAGATCGTGGAAGTCTGCGAGCGCGGCTTCACCAAAGAAGTTGCCCGCCGGAACCGTACCGTCGGCAATGCTCATGATGATCGTGGCGACACCCTTATCCAGCAGTTTCATGGCGCTGGAAACGAGGCAGGAGTGCGCTTCGGGCAGGGTTCCCCACTGGTCGCTGTCCACGCCGATGCAGAACGGCGGTTGACCGGCTTCGGTCACAGCGTTGGCGATTTCGATCAGGGCACCGTTACCGGTCTTGCCGCCCGCACCGAAGATCACATCAGCACCGAGGTCGAGGGCCTGACGCGCGGTCTGGGCACCCCATTCGGGATCGCTGAAGGCCTGGTCAATCGAACCGGGATGATAGGTCGAGTAGATGGTGATGTCAGGATTGACCGCGCGCGCACCCGCTTCGAAGCCTTCCTTGAAGGCAACAACGGGCGGCACCGAGTCGGTTCCGAGCACGGCGGCGATGATGTTGGTCTGGGTCAGACGTGCGGCGAGCACACCCGCCAGATAACCGGACTGATCTTCGTGGAAGACGAGGCCCACCACGTTATCGACTGCTTCACCCTGCGATTGGTCCACCCCGATGAAGGTGATTTCGGGATAGGTCGCGGCGGCTTCGAGCGTCGCGGTGCCGAGGGCATAACCAACGGTCACGATGATGTCGTAATCGTTTTCGGCAAATTCAGCGATATTCTTGGCGTAATCGGCAGCATCCTGGGTTTCGATGTAATCGATTTCCGCGCCGCATTCGCCAGCGGCCAGGACACCCTGCCAGGAGCTTTGGTTGAAGCTCTTGTCGTTGATCTGGCCGACATCCGTCACCAGACCGATCTTGAGATTGCTGAGATCGTACTGGTCGCAATCGATGATCGCGGGTACAACGATTTCTTCTTCAGCGGGCGCTTCAGTCGCTTCGGCTACAGGCGCTTCTTCAGTCGCCGCAGCTTCTTCGGTTGCCATTGCTACAGCTTCGGCGGTGGCTTCAGCTACGGGCGCTTCTTCGGTCGCGGCAGCGGCTGGAACCAGGTCGGGCGGGAGCAAAACGCCATCGAGCACGTAAATGATACCATTCGAGGCTTCGATGCCCGATTCGATCACTTTAACCGTGCCGTTGAGAACAACCGCACCGTCAGCATCCACCATCACGGCGATTTCTTTTTCATTGGCGGTGGTCAGCGTTTCGGCAGCGGCGATATCTTCGGCGGTCAGAAGGCCAGGGATGACATGATAGAGCATCACGTTGCTGATCGCGGTTGGATCGGCCATCAGCGCATTGGTGAGATCGGCCTGCTCGGTCATGATGGCGGTTAGCGCTTCGTCGGTGGGCGCGAAGAAAGTGAATGGGCCTTCGCTGGTCAGCGGGAGGTCAGGACCGGCCATAGCCGCCACGCTCATGAGCATGGTAAAGCGACCATCTGCCGTCAAGACAGAGATAATATCGGTACCTGCTTCTTCGGTTCCAGCGGCGGCCACTTCGGCAGTCGCAGCAGCTTCAGCCGTGGCTTCGACCTCAGCTTCAGCGGTCGCAGCGGCTTCTTCGGTGGCTTCAGGAGCCAGCGCAACTACTTCGGCGGTGGCTTCAACTGTAGCAGCAACCTCGGCAGTGGCTTCAACCGTAGCAGCAACTTCAGCGGTGGGAACAACCTCTTCAGCCGTCGCTTCGGCGGTGGGAACGACTTCTTCAGCCGTCGCTTCCGCAGTGGGGACTACTTCTTCGGCCGTCGCTTCGGCGGTGGGAACAACTTCTTCAGCCGTCGCTTCCGCAGTGGGAGCGCTGGTTGGGGGTTTAGTTGCCGCGGGTTTTTTATCATCATCCTCGTCGTCGCCCCCGCAGGCAGCCAAAGCGAACACCATGATCAGACTCAAGACAAAAAGCAGCCTGATCAGACGTCTATTCTTTGACATAGATTCTCTTTCTCCTCACTATGATTTTTTGAAATGTGGACAACAGTAGCTTTTCAAGCTGTGAGTGGCTATGTGGTAGCCCTGCTCTATAATACTACTTTCTCTGCAAATGGCTATAACATCTTTTTGGATCAAACGCATAAATTGCATTAGAAATTCGTCGAATGATCGAATCTGTTAATAGAACACCGAAAAAAACGATTCGTTGCAAAGTCCGCCGTTGAAATGCCCAGAATTTGTGTTATACTACTGCCCATTGAGTTCGGGCGTGTAGCTCAATGGCAGAGCAGTGGCCTTTTAAGCCATTGGTTAGAGGTTCGAGTCCTCTCACGCTCACTGAAAACTGGGGGGGCGGTCCACACATAGGCGGTGGATCGCCTTTTTTGTTTTTAACCAAAAAGTGATGAAGTGCCAACAGGGAGGATGGTATGGGACCAGGGAAGCGATGGACAACAGGACTGCTCCTGCTGCTGGTGGTGCTGGGACATTCGGCGGTGGGGGCGCATGGCACGCCGCGCCAGCAAACGGCAGCGGCTTATGCGGAAGCGATCATTCAGGCGAATCTGCGCAGCGGGCCGGGGGTCGAGTATCCGGTGGTGGCTGAGATTGTCCCAGGGACCCAGTATGCGATTGTGGCACAGCATGCCCTGGTTCCCTGGCTGCGGATTGAATATCCGGCGGCGGTGCAAGCCTGGGTGTATCTGGATGTGGTGAATGTTACCGGAAATATGGGGCTGGTGCCCTCCACGAGCGACTTTCCGCCGCTGCAAACTGCCACCCCGACCAGCGCAAGCATTAGCACCGCCGTCAGCACCGCAACGAGTCCATTGGGCAGTCTAAGCAGCACGCCCGAAGCGACATCCAGTGTCCCGACTGCTACCGCGACGATCAATGGGCCGCTGGTGATAACCAAAGGTGAGGCGAATATCCGGTATGGTCCGGGCGTGGAGTATCCTTCGATTGTGGAAGTGCCGCAGGGAACGAGTTTCCGGCTGCTCGAATTTCATGCGCTGTATCCCTGGCTGCATGTGGCGCTGACGAATGCGGCGCAGACTACCGGATGGATTTATGAGGAACTGGTGGATATTACGGGCGATACCAGCCAGGTGCCCTATACCAGCCAGACTAATTTTACGCTGCCCCAGCTTACTGCTACGCCGCAGATTGTGACGGTGAACGGTGCGCCCTGGGATAGTGCCCGTGCGCCGTCCGGTGCGCTGGCGTCAACGGTGGGCGAGCCGATTTTCGAATACCTGCTTGAGCATCGATTTGCGCCGTACACGGACCGGTTGGCCTCGGTGTTTGTGATGGATCTCAAAACGGGCGATACCTTCTCCTTGTATGATAAAGTTGCTTTTAGCGGCATGAGTCTGACCAAGATTCCGATTCTGGTGACATATTTCCAGCGTCACGAGGGGCCGCTCAGCCCGGAAGACGCCTTTCTGGTGGCGGATACGATGATGTGCAGTGAGAATATCACCACCAATGACCTGCTGGGCTTGATCGGCGAAGGGGATACGCTGCGCGGGGCACAGCGTGTCACGGCATTGATGCAGAGTCTTGATCTGCGCGGCACCTTTATTATGCGGGAATATGTCACCGATCCGAACGCGCCGCCGCCCACCAGCGGCGCAACACTGCAAACGAACGCTGATCAGGTCAGCGCGCAGCCCGACGCTTATAATCAGGTGGTGCCGTCCGATCTGGGGTGGCTGCTGGCGGGAATTTACCAGTGCGCCGAGAACGAAACCGGACTGCTGATGGAGCGGTATCCGAATGATTTTGATGCGCAGGAATGCCGCCGGATGCTGGCCGCGATGGACGGGAATGTGATCAATGTGTTTTTGGAAGCGGGCGTTCCGAGCGGCGCAAAAGTGATCCACAAGCACGGGTGGATCGACGAGGCGCACGGGGACGCGGGAATCGTCATCGGGCCGGAGAGTGCCTATGTGATGACGGTGGTGATGTACGAGGAAGATCACCTGCTGTTCCAGGAAGACTCATCGCCCGTCATCGCGGAGCTGTCGCGGCTGGTGTGGAATGCGCTCAATCCCAATTACGCGATCAGCGCGCCGACGATTGGCATTGTGCCGGGCGAATGCGATCCGCTGGGCGGTGGGGTGATGACCGCGCTGACGACGACTGCACCGCTGCCGATGCTGACGGCAGATGCTATTCAGCCAGGGACCACCGTCACGGTTACGCCGACGGCGACGATCCAACCATAAACGATTGATACAGGATGAGTAGGGGACCAATTGGCCCCCTTTTTATTTGCTCTCGATGGGCTTGAGGAAATCTCCGATGATCGTTTTCTGGCCCGCGCCGCCGGGGAAGAGCACATCCACTTCTTCCATTTCGCCGCGCGCGTGGCTGGTTACGACGACGCCTTCGCCATACTTGGAATGCCAGACGCACATGCCCGCCTTGAAGCGGGTTTCTTTTTCGGGGCGCTTGGGAAGTTCGCGCTTGGGCGATGATTCACGCTTGGCGGCGGCTTCGCGGCGAGGTGTCGCGCTGGATGCCGACGCGGACGCGGCCCGTTCCCAACGGGTCAGATCGCCATACTGCTGCGACTGCGCGGCAGAGGCTCCCTTTGGACGGAGCAGCGCCCCTTCGCGCACCTCGTCGGGAATGTCGTAGAGGAAGCGGGAGGGCATATTCGCGCTGCTGTCGCCGTAGAGTGAACGGCGGAAGGCATAGATCAGATAGAGGCGCTCTTTGGCGCGGGTCAGGCCGACGTACATCAGGCGGCGCTCTTCCTGCATGGCGTTGGGGTCTTCCATCGAGCGCATGTGCGGCAGAACGCCTTCTTCCAGCCCGACAATGAACACCACCGGATATTCCAGCCCTTTGGCGGCATGCAGGGTGAGCAGGCTCGGCGCGGCGGACTCGTTGTCGCGGGTATCGACATCGGAGATCAGCGCGACTTCTTCGAGGAAGACGGTCAGATCCAGACCTACATAACTTTCGGCCACCCCGCGCAGTTCGAGCACGTTTTCGGCGCGGCTGCGGCCTTCTTCGGAACCATCATCCAGATAAGACAGATAACCTGTCTCTTTGAGCACGCGGGTGAGCAGTTCCGAGGGGGCGAGTTCGTTTTTGGCAGCCTGCCAGTCCTGCAACTGGGCAGCAAACTCGGCCAGGGCTTTGCGCGAACGCCCGCTGAAGGGCGCTTCTTCATCGGCCAGCAGGCGGGAAAGGGCCTGCGATGCGGTGATTTTGAGCGACTGCGCCCAGGCATGTAACTCATCAATGGTTTTCTGCCCGATGCCGCGCGGCGGGACGTTGATGATACGTTCCAGGCTGACATTATCATCGGCATTGTGGATCAGGCGCAGATAGGCCAGCGCGTCTTTGACTTCGCGGCGGGAATAGAAACGCGTGGCCCCTACCAGCCGGTAGGGCAGTTGAGCGCGCAAAAAGGCTTCTTCCAGGGCGCGGGATTGGGCGTTGGTGCGGTACATGATAGCAAAGTCGCCGGGATAATAACGGCCCGATGAGATCAGTTCGGCAATCGAGGTGACAATAAACTGCGCTTCGTCATCCTCGTTATAGGCCTCGTAGAGCGTCAGGCGCGGGCCTTTTTTGCGATCACTGAACAGCGGATTATCGATACGGCCCGGATTTTTGCTGATCACACCCATCGCCGCATCGAGAATAAACTGGTGCGAGCGGTAGTTCTGGCCCAATAGAATGGTGCGCGATTCGGGATAATCCTGGCGGAAGCGCGTCACATTGCGGTAGTCGGCTCCGCGAAAGGCATAGATGCTCTGATCGGGGTCGCCCACGGCGAACAGGTTGCGGCGTTCGCCTGCCAGCAACTGCACAAGGCGATACTGTGCCATGTTGGTATCCTGGAATTCGTCTACCAGAATGTGCTGGTAGCGGCGCTGGTAACGCTCTAACACATCGGGATTTTCCTCAAAAAGCTGGACGCTGTGCATGAGCAGATCGTCAAAATCGCGGGCATTGTTAACCCGCAGCAGTTCTTCATAACGAAGATAGATGCGGCGCAGAATTTCGCCGCGATAATCGTTGGCCGGAAAACGGGCGGCAGTGACGAGTTCGTTTTTCGCTTCGGAAATTTTGCTCAACATGCCGCGCGGATTGTATTTTTTCGGGTCCAGATTCAGTTCCGCCAGCACCTGCTTCATCAGCATGATCTGATCGTCGGTGTCGTAGATCAGATAGTCGCGGGTGAAGCGCGTATTATCGGCTTCCTGGCGCAGCAGACGGGCGCAGATGGCGTGGAAGGTCCCCACGTTCAGCCCATCCAGGTTGCCGGATTCACCCAACAGCCGCGTGATACGGTCTCGCATTTCCTTCGCGGCTTTGTTGGTAAACGTCACCGCCATGATATGCCAGGCCGGGATGCCCATAACCTGCACGAGATAGGCGATGCGGTGGGTCAGGACGCGGGTTTTGCCGCTGCCCGGTCCGGCCATTACCAGGACTGGACCATCACCCGCTGTGACCGCCTCGATCTGCTGTGCATTTAACCCTTCTGTGATGCTGGATGCTCCCACGCGACTCGCTCCTTTGTTCGATTTGCGAGCTATTGTAACGCGGGGTTACTGGATAAAAAAAGGGCAGATTTTTCTGCCCTGTCTATTATCCCTTGAGGACCTCGCGGGGTTTGCTGCCGCTTTCGGCGGGGCCTACAATGCCGTCCAGTTCCATTTTGTCGATCAGGCGGGCGGCGCGGGTGTAGCCGATGCGCAGGCGGCGCTGAAGCAGCGAGATCGATGCCTTTTTGAGGCGCGTGACCAGTTCAACTGCCTGCTCGTACAGTTCGTCTTCGTTCATGCCATCGTTTTCGCCCGTGTCGTCATCCATCGAAACGGTGACGGAGCCGACTTCATCCCAGAACGCGGCCTGGGGAGATTCGGGTTTGCGGGCAGGCACGGCAGGCCGGCTCATGGTGCCCTGTGTCGCAGTGAAGTTGATCTCCCGGTTAGCGGGTGTGACATCGGTGGTACCTTCTAACCCGACATTCTTCCAATAGCGGGTGATGCGGTTGATTTCTTCGTCGGAGACAAACACACCCTGCAAACGCAGTGGAGCCGCCGCATCAGGCGACTGGAAGAGCATGTCGCCGCGTCCGAGCAGCTTTTCGGCACCGGGCTGGTCGAGGATCACGCGCGAGTCCACCGAGGAGGCGACCGCGAAGGCGATCCGGGCCGGGAAGTTGGCTTTGATCAGGCCGGTGATGATATCCACGCTGGGTCGCTGTGTACTGATGATCAGATGGATGCCGGTGGCGCGGGCCATCTGCGCGAGACGAGCCAGCAGGCGTTCGGTTTCATCCGGGGCCAGCATCATCAGGTCGGCTAATTCGTCTACGACCACGACATAGTAGGGCAGTTTCTTCTCTGATGGCGTGAGCTTGCTGTTGTAGTCCACGATGTTACGGGCGGCGATGGCGGCGAATTTGCGGTAGCGCTCTTCCATTTCGCGCTGGACCCACTGCAACACACCGACGATCCGTTCCAGATCGACCACGACGGGCGCGACGAGATGCGGAATCCCATTGTAGCCGGTGAGTTCGACGCGCTTGGGGTCAACCATAATGAACTGCACTTCGTCCGGGGTGTTGGAGAGCAGCAAACACGAGATAATCGAGTTGACGCAGACAGATTTACCAGAACCCGTCGTCCCCGCGATCAGCAGGTGGGGCATGGCAGTCATGTCGGCGGCAACGGGCGCACCATCGACGCTCAAGCCGAGCGAAATCCGCAGCTTCGAGTCGATCTTGGCAAACTCCGGCGATTCCATGACATCGTAGAGGCCGACCCGTGCGAGTTGATCGTTAGGTACTTCGATGCCGACAAACCCTTTGCCGGGAACCGGGGCTTCGATACGGATCGTTTTAGCCGCGAGGGCCAGCGCAAGGTCGGCGTCAAGACGGGCAATCGATCCCACTTTGACACGGGTTTTCTTGCCGCCGCGACCCATGAGGTAGTCCGGTTCGACGCCGAACTGGGTGATCACGGGGCCGGGGTTGACTTCAACCACCTTGCCGGGCGCGCCAAAACTGGCGAGCGTGTCTTCGATGACGCGCGCTTTGTCGAGCAGCACCTCATCGTTGATGCGCTGTTCTTCGCCCTTGTGCAAAATCTCGCGGAAGTCGGGCAACTGCCATTTTTTCGCGCCGGGTTTGGCGGCTGCGGTGGCTGTCTGTTGGGGCCGGGGCGCAGGTTGTCCGGGTGGTGTCTGCGTCTGGGGATGCGGTTGCGCCGGCGGCGGCTGGTGGGCGGGCGGCATTGGGGCTGGACGTGCGGCGGCGGCGGGTGGCTGTTGGGCGGGCGGCGGTGAAGCCAGCGGGCGCTGCGGGGTGGGCATCGCCGGACGATTGGGCGGCGTCATCGCGCCGGGCTGCGTTCCGGTTGCGGGAGCGGGCGGTGGCGTGGTGGGCATCGGTGGGGGAACGGTGCGGTGCGGGAACGGTGGGCGCGCATTCGCATTCGCCGCATTTACATTCATATTGAGCGCGGGGCGTTCTGGCGTGTCGTCCTCATCATCTTCCACATCGTCGTCCGCGTCGTCATCCGCCAGATCGAGGTCCAGATCATCATCGTCCTCTTTGTCTTCGTCGTCCTTATCCTCAGCCAGATTGGGCAGGGGACGCGGCGGGAAAACAGGCCGCGCAGGAGCTACCGCTGGCGCGGTGGGCTGGGCGGCGGTCACGGTAGGCGGATCAGTGGGGCTGGTCGCTTCGGGTTCTGGCGCGCCAAGTGGACGGCGTTCGAAGGGGCGCGGCGGTAATCCTCCGGCAAAAGCCGGACGTGCGCGCGGCTCTTCCGCAGCAGGCTGCGGGGTATCTGGTTTGGCGCTTGCGGATGGTTCTTCGCCGTCGGGTTTGTTGGCATCCGAATTTTCAGGCTGCGGGGTGGACGGCGTATGCAGAATCCCGATGGGGCGTGCCGGTTGTTCGGCGGCAACGGGGTCCGGCGGTTTGGGTGCTTCTTCCAGCTTGACTTCCGGTTTGTCCGGTTCGGCCTTGTCTTCTTCTTTTATTGGCTCCGGCTGGCGCGGGAATGCCGGGCGGGGCCGTTCAGGGAATGTCGGACGTTTAAAGTCGCCGGATAGTTCCGGTTTGTCGGCTCCCGGAGTTGAAGACGCTGGCGCAGCGGCGGGAATGTCGAGCGGTTTCTCGTCCAGTTTGACTTCCGCTTTGGTTTCGACGGGTGTTTCAGCCTCATTCAGACCGGGCCGGGCGAACGGACTACGCGGGCGTTCGTTGGCGGCAGACTCAGTCACCTGGGGTGTCGCTGGACGCGAGGCAAGCACGGGCTGCACGGCTGGTTCTGACTCAGTTGGTGCGGCGGGCGGTTGCGAGGGGCGGCCACCGAACATGCCAAACCGACGCGCGGGCGCTTCGCTGGCAGATTCCGCAGATGCGGCGGGCGTTGAAGTCGCAGCGGGCGCGATGGCAGGAGCCGCCGCACCCGGTGCGGAAGCAGGCGGCGTCGGAAGCGCTGGTTTTTCTGGCTCATCGCTGTGCCGCCGCAGGAGGCTGCCAAACCGGCCTCGCCCGCCTGTGTCGGCAGTGTCGGGTTTAACGTCGGGCGTGGCTGCCGCTGGAGCCGGAGCTGCTGCCGGAGTTTCAGCCGGGGCCGCCGCTTTTGCTTCGGGTTCCGACTTGGATAGTCGCAGGCGCGGCAGAAGCCGGCGCGAGGACGCGGGTTTGTCGTCCGCTTCGCTGTCGGTTTCAACGGCAGGAGGTGCTGCCGCAACCGGAAGCGCCGGGACGGGTGACGCCGTAGTTTCGCCCGAATCGCCGTTGCCAAAACGACGCCGGATGACGGGTTGGGGACGGGGTGCGGTTTCAGGTTCCGGTGCTTCGACTGAGGCGGCTACAACTGCCGCTGTAGGAGCAAGCGGAAGCTGTTGTGTGGCAGGGGCGGCGGCAGCGGGCGCAGCGACAGGAGCCGCCGCAACCGGTGCGACGGGCAGCACCGACTCGCCGGGACGCAGAACAGGAACATTTTCGCTTTCGCGCTTGGGACGGCTGGGCGGGGTGAGCTTGAAGAAGGCCCACACGCCCGCGATGATCTGTGCGATTTCGGTCAGGGTGAGTTCAAAGGCAAACATGATCGCCATGACCAGCCACAGAATCATCACGGCTACCGTGCCGAGATCACCAAGCTGGCTGAGCAGCAAGGTATAAAACTGGTGGCCGAGCCAACCTCCGCCTTCGCCCTGGTCAATCGCTGTTTGGTAGGAAATTTTGTCAAAGGCGGCAACCGTCGGAGCCGGATCGTTAAACAGTTCGATGAAGTGTACCCAGGTGAGGGCGCAGGCAAACAACATCAACGCGCCGATCAGCCGGAAGTAGTCGATTTCGAAGTGGAAATCCTCGAAGCTCTCCCGCATCAGCCAGACACCCACGATGAGTCCGGCTACGGGCAGCGCAATTTTGCCCCATCCAAATAACTGGGAGAGCAGATTATCAAGTGTCCCGGTCAGGCCACCTTGAACGGGCGGCAGGATGCCGAGCGACATCGAGGGCAGCACGGCAAAAAAGGTGATCAGCGAGAAGGCGACCATCGCCAGGCCCAGCAGGTCGATTTTACGGTCAAAATCCAGCCCTTGATGGGCGGTCAGCGCACCGCGATCTTTGGCCTGGGGCAGTGGAGCCGCGCGGGTGCCCGAACGGGGCGCTGCCGCCTCAGATTTTTTAGGCGGTGCTTTGACTTCGGCCCGACTCTTTTTCGCGTCCTGCTGTTTGGCCGCGGATTTGGCCGGCGATTCCGCTTTATCCTTGCTGCGCCCAAACGGGAAACGCGATTCCTTCTTTTCTTCCTTCTTGGGTTCGGGTCTGGATGGTGTCGCACCAGGACGTGCGCCAGGGGCTGACGGCGAACGTGAGGGTGTACTCGTGCCGAATGGGCTGGGGCGCGATGCGGAACGCGGTGGGCCGCTCGATTTATCGCTGTCTTTATCACCAAATCCGGGGCGGGTGCCGGACGGACGCGGGGCACCGAAACCACCGGGACGCGAAGCGGGTTTATCGTCGTCTTTATCCGCGCCGATGGGCGAACGGGAGCCGAAGCCACCGGGACGTGGGGATGAGCCAGCGCCGGGGGAACCGGGACGCGGGGCACCGAAACCGCCGGGACGTGCGCCGCCGGGCCTATCATCGTCATCGTCGTCTTTATCCGCGCCGATGGGGGAACGCCCACCGAATCCGCCAGGACGGGACTGTGATCCGCCGGGGGCACCGGGACGCGGGGCACCGAAGCCGCCGGGGCGCGCGGGCCTATCATCGTCATCGTCGTCTTTATCCGCGCCGATGGGGGAGCGAGCACCAAAACCACCGGGACGCGGTGGGGTTCCGCCAGGACGGGACTGTGATCCGCCGGGGGCACCGGGACGCGGGGCACCGAAGCCGCCGGGACGCGCGGGTTTATCATCATCATCGTCTTTGTCCGCGCCGATGGGTGAGCGGGAGCCGAAGCCGCCGGGGCGCGGAGATGAGCCAGCGCCGGGGGCACCGGGACGCGGGGCACCGAATCCGCCGGGACGCGCGCCGCCGGGCTTGTCGTCATCTTTATCTTTATCGCCAAAGGGCGCACGACTGCCGGGAGCACGCGAAGATTTTCGATCATCGGGCTTGTCGCCGCCGACAAAGGGGCTGCGACTGGGTTTGGCATCGGATGGTTTGTCTTCGCTTTTTCCACGCCCTAAGAAGCCAAAACGCCCGCCTTTGTCCTTATCGTCCTCTTTGGCGGACGATGAACTGCTGCGGGACGGAGGCCGCCCTGTGCCGGTATCTTTTTTGTCGTCTTTATCACTTACCAAACGCCCTAAGCCATAACGACTGCCTTTGTCCTTGTCGTCGTCCCTGGACGAGGCAGCGCTGCGTGAGGCCGGGCGATCAGTCCCTTTGTCTTTTTTGTCGTCTTTATCGCCACCGCCACCAAAACGACCCAGGCCAAAACGCCCGCCTTTGTCTTTGTCATCACCCTTGGGCGGGGTCGGTAGTCCGCGCGAAGAGGTTGGAGCAGGTCGCCGTTCTTCGGGGGCATCTTTTTTGTCGTCGCCACGTCCGCCAAGACCAAACCGCCGTCCACCACCCGACTCTTTTTCCTTGTCGCCGCTTTTGCCGGAATCCGAACCGCGCCCGCCGGAACTGCGGGACTTGGAATCCGAGTTCCGATCATTTTCGCGGCGTTCGTCGTCGTCATCATCCCGTCTGCGAAATCGATTGACCATAATTTCCAACTCACTTCCAAAACTTAGGGCGGCTTGTTTTTATTATACCACGTTAGCACGGATGTGCTAAGGTTTAAGTGATTAATCCTTCCTAACAGGATATAACAGAAACGGGGACAGCACCAAACGGTTTTTGGTACTCCCCCGTCCAAAGTGGGACTATTGGACCAGCCCCTTATTCGTCCAAACCGTTGGCTTTGATAATCGCCTGATAATAATACGCACTATCCTTGGGATAACGCTCGCAAGTTTCGTAATCGACATACACGATCCCGAAGCGGCGGCTGTAGCCATAGGCCCATTCGAAGTTATCCAACAGGCTCCAGACAAAATAGCCTTGCAGCGGAACGCCTTCCTGGATGGCTTTCCACGACATTTTGAAGTGATCGCGCAAATAGGTGACGCGCCGTTCGTCGTGGACGCGGCCATCGGCGGCGAGTTCATCGTCAAAGGCGGCCCCGTTTTCGGTGATGTACAGCGGCGTGCCGGGGTATTCGGCGTGCAGCCACTTCAGCAGGCGGTATAACCCTTCGGGATAAATTTCCCAGCCCATCGCCGTCCGGTTGGCTTCGCCGATCTGGGTGTGTTCCAGATTGACCGGCACATTCTCGGATTGGTTGGGATCGCCGCTGATGACGATGCGGGAATAATAATTGATGCCCATGTAATCGACGGGGGCGCTGATAATTTTCAGATCGTCGGGGCCGATTTTGAGCGCGGCATATTCGGGTAGTTCCAGTAGGATGGGGGTATAGTGGCCTTTGAAGATCGGGTCTTCAAACCAGCGGTTGACCTTCGCATCCGCGATTCTGCCGCGCCGGTGAAGTTCGGGATCATCGCCGATCACATCAACCGGGCCGAAATTGTAGACGATGCCGACCTGGGCATCTGCGCCGACGTTCTGGCGCAGCACGGGCACCGCGTGACCATGTGCCAGGAGCAGATGGTGTCCGGCTTGCGCGCCGATAAAGGGGTCTTGCAAACCGGGGGCATGTTCGCCCTGGATATAGCCATGATTGATGACGACATGCGGTTCGTTGAAGGTCGTCCAATATTTAACACGATCACCGAGTGCGCGGGACACAATGTCCGCGTAATGCACGAACTGATCGACGATGGCCGGTGACGCCCAACCACCCTGGCGATCCTGAAGCGTCTGGGGGAGATCCCAATGGTAGAGGGTGAGGAAGGGGGTGAGGCCCGCTTCGAGCAGCGCATCGACCAGTTGATCGTAGAAGGCGAGGCCAGCTTCGTTGACCGCGCCGTCACCCTGCGGCAGGATGCGCGGCCACGCGACAGAAAAGCGATAGGCCTGCATGCCCAGATCGCGCATCATGCGGATGTCGTCACGCCAGCGGTGATAATGGTCGGTGGAGCGATCTCCGGTATCGCCGTTTAAGACTTTGCCGGGCGTGCGGCAGAAACGATCCCAGATCGATTCCCCGCGCCCATCTTCCCATGCACCACCTTCAACCTGAAACGCAGCGGTGGCGCTGCCCCAGATAAAATTGGACGGGAATTTCAACATAAAGAATAGACCTTTCAATAATTTACAATTCAGGCCTCAATTTTAACGTTAGTTTTGTCCCCCGACAAAGACTTCATAGGGCGCAAGAGTCAGCCTTCCGCCGCCGGAAACAGACGCCGGAATAGACACGCTGGAAAAGATCGGGCGGAGATGCTGCGCGCCGTCGATCTGAACGGTGACGGGCGCGCCGGACATATTGAGCGCGACCAGAACGGTATCACGCCAGAAAGCAAACACCGGATCGGTGTCGTTCAACAGGCGGAAATTACCGCGCCGCAGGGCGACCTGATCGCGGCGGAGCAGGGCCAGCCGCCGGAAAAAGTTCAGCAGGGACGAGGCGTCGCGGCGCTGGTCTTCGACATTGATGCCGGAGGCGTAATCGGGATTGATGGGGAGCCAGGACTGCACACCGGGCGGGCAGAATCCGGCGTTGGGCGCGTTGGCCCACTGCATCGGCGTGCGGCATTTGTCGCGGCTGATTTCGTTGGCCTGACGCAGCGCACCTTCGGCGGCAACACCCAGACCGAGCAGCACCTGATAGGCTGCCGGGCCGCGATTATCGCGGAAGGCCTCCACGGTGGGCATTTCCAGACTGCGCATGCCGATTTCTTCGCCGTTGTAAAAGGTGGGCGTGCCCCACAGGAACATGGTCAGCGCGAGGGCAACCTGCATTTTTTGCTGATCGTTTGCGCCGAACAGTTCCATCGAGCGAGTGCGGTCATGGTTGCCGAGCGTGTTGGATTCCCAAACGCCGGGCGGGAGTTCCGGCCAGCGGGTGAGCAGCAGATCGCGGATCGCCGCCGGATCGAGTGTGCCGATATTGGTCAGGTCGAAGTTGAAGACCGAATGCAGCATATCATCCCCGCTGCCGTAGTAAGTGGTTTCTTTGGTTTCGCCCAACAACACACGATCCGGGTATTCGTCGCAGAGCTGGCGAAGCTGGGCCATGATTTCATACGTTTCGGGCAGGTCGCGCTGGTATTGGAATTTTTGCTGCAAGGCTTGCTGCTGGTTGGGCGGGCGCTTGTTGAGATAATACTCGATCATCAGATCGGTCATGGAAACATCTGTAGGGGCGTCGGTCAGATCTTCATCCTCAAACAGCGATGCCAGCGCATCCAGGCGGAAACCATCCACGCCGCGATCCAGCCAATAGCGCACGGCGTCGAACATGGCGGCGACTACTTCAGGATTGCGCCAGTTCAGATCGGGCTGTTCCGGGAAAAACATGTGGTAGTAATACTGTCCGGTGGTTGCGTCGAGCGTCCAGGCCGGGCCGCCGAAGATCGATTCCCAGTTGTTGGGGGGGCCGCCGTTTTTGCCGTCGCGCCAGATATACCAATCGCGCTTCGAGTTGGCGCGGCTGGAACGGGATTGGATGAACCATTCATGCTGATCGGAGGTGTGGTTCAACACCAGATCGAGCAAAATCCGAATGCCGCGCTGGTGTGCCTGATCGAGCAGGCGATCAAAGTCTTCGAGCGTGCCATAGTCGGGATCGATGGCGACATAATCGGAAATGTCGTAACCGACATCAAACAACGGCGACGGGTAAAACGGCGAAATCCAGAGCACGGTCACGCCCAGCCACTGCAAATAATCCAGCTTGTCGATCATGCCGGGAATGTCGCCAATGCCATCGCCGTTGGCATCGGCAAACGAGCGCGGGTAAATCTGATAGGCAACGGCGTCCTGCCACCACGTAGGTACGGGCATGGTGATGCAATCCTTTGTAAAAAATACACGCTATCCAGGAAGATGGTAACACGGCTATAAGACGACGCCCAGGTAGTCGAGCACGGCGCGGGCGAGAATGCGGGTGCTGTCGAAAAGGCTGTCCAGTTCGACATATTCACCGGGGGCATGCACGCCGCTGCCGTTCGGACCAAAGCCGCACACTGCCGGAATCCCACGTGAGATGAACATCCAGCCATCGTTCCAGGGGCCGCAGCCGAGGGTGGTCGGAGTCTGACCGGTGATAGCAGCGGTGTGGCGGATCAGCAGTTGGACGATTTCGGCATGCTGATCGATTTCGACGGCGGGCACCGACAGCAGGCGGTCAAGATGGTAGCTCAGGCCGGGGATGGATTGCAGGCGGGCGTGAATGATCTGCTCGACCTGGGCTGCATCACAGCCGGGGAGGAGGCGCACATCGCCATAGGCCGTACATTCATCGGGAACGGCGTTGATCCCGGTGCCACCCTGGATCAACGTCGGGAAGGTGAAAACGGGTTTACGATCCGGGAAGGCGGGGGTCACGGTGTAGGGGAGATCGACATTTTCGAGGACCTGCACCACGCGGGCCATATCACTGATGGCGTTGTGCCCTTTTGTGCGGCGTTCCCAATCCAACAACCCGGTATGGGCCGCTTCGCCGCGCACCGTCAATTTGAAACGGTAGCCGCCCCGGTGCCCAATGGTGACATTGGTGTTTTCCGGTTCCGCGACAATGGCAGCGGTAGCGGTCAGGCTGTGTTCCAGGAGATAGGTGGTCCCGAAGGGCGAACAGCCGCCGGGTTCTTCATCGACGGCGAAAGTCAGAATCAGATCGCCCGCGAGTTCGATCCCGGCTTCGAGAATAGCCTGGGCGATAAAGACAAACATGGTCAGTGAGGCTTTCATATCGAGTGCGCCCAGTCCGGTGAGGCGGTTGTTTTCGATCTGCGCGCCGAAGGGATCGGTGGTCCAGAGCGGGCTGGGAGATACCGTGTCCATGTGACCGTTGAGGATCAGGGATTTGGACGAGGCGTGGCCTTTGATCACGGCGAGCACATTCGGGCGGGCGTCGGTTTTGCCGAGCAGTTCGGGTGTCAGGCCGATGTCGTGCAGTTTGCCCGCGATCAGGTGTGCCACTTCGTATTCGATGGGCGCGGTGGGGTCGGATGTTTCGGGCGTGAACGGATTGGCACTGTTGGCGCGGACCAGCGTTTGGAGGAAGTCGATCTGGTCGGCGCGGTGGCGATGCAGAATCGTGTCGATTGGGTGGAAGGGGTTCATATTTTTTTCCTTTTTTCCGATTATACCGGGGATTTATTTATACTTTGAGGTTGACAACTAAACTGATGAGTTTTATATTTGACTATGGAGTTTAGTGAAAGGAAATTTGATGCCGCGCGGACGATACCAACAAAAACAATGGGAGGACCGGCAAGCCGCCATTCTCGATGCGTTAGAGCGGCTGTCGATTGAACGCGGATTTGCGGCGGTCACGATGGATGATGTGGCGAACGAGGTGGGCATCTCAAAGGCCACACTGTTCCAGCATTTTGACAGTAAGGACGCCATGCTGATCGAGTTGTTGGGGCAGCACGAGGATAACTTTATTGACTGGTTGAATGGGACCACCGACCAACCGCCGCTCGAACGGCTGCGTAAAACGATGTTGTATCTGATGGAGGGGCATGTGTCACCGCTGCGCGGGCTGGTCAGCCTGGGGCCGGATGATGTGCTGCCGGTTTTTTACAGCAGTGATGACTTGGTGGCGCGGCACAAGGAGATTATCGACAGCCTGACGGCGATTATTGAAGCGGGGCAGGCGCAGGGGCAGGTCGCGCCCGATCTCGCGCCGCATGCGGTGATCGGGGCGATGATGGCCCTCAGCAATGTGTCAATGGGGAGCCGCTCGTTTATTCCCCAATATCATCATGCGGAACAAATGGTTTTGATGTTTGAGCGCGCGATTTGTCCGGTTGGAAAGGAAAATGTATGACTGCGCAGGTGATGACAATCCCGCAGGCCGAGACTCAGGATCGGCGGCGGTGGTATGCACTGCTGATTTTGAGCCTGAGCCTGATGCTGGTGATCATGGATGGCACGATTGTCAATGTCGCGATCCCGTCGATCACAAAGGATTTTGACTCGTCATTCCGGGACGCGGAATGGGTCAACACGATCTATTCGCTGGTTTATGCGGCGACACTGATTTTGTGGGGCAAGATCGGGGATCAGTATGGACGGCGGCTGCTGTTCCTGATCGGCGTGTCGATCTTTGGGGTGGGATCGGCGCTGGTCGGGGCGTCGTCGTCGATTGGGATGCTGGTGGTGATGCGGGCGTTTCAAGGCATCGGCGCGGCGATTCTCAGCCCCAGCACGCTGTCGATCATCACGACGACGTTCAAAGGCAAAGAGCGCGGGATCGCGTTCGGGGTGTGGGGCGCGACAGCCGGAGTCGCGGCGGCATTGGGGCCGCTGCTGGGCGGGTATGTCGTGGATCATGCATCATGGCGCTGGGCATTTTATATCAATGTGCCGGTAGTGATCGCGGCGTTTGTCGGGTCGCTGTGGGCGATCCGCGAGTCACGCGATCAAGAGACGAAGCACTACTTCGATGTGGTGGGCACGCTGCTCGGCGGATTCGGACTGGCGGCGTTTGTATTCGGCATTATCGAAGGGCAGTCGTACGGGTGGTGGAAACCGGACGATCTGTTTACGGTGCTGGGGTGGGAGTGGCCGCTGGAGAGTATCTCGATTGTCCCGCTGGCGATGCTGCTGGGCGTGGTGCTGCTGGCCGTGTTCACCTGGTATGAACTGCGGCTGGAAAAACGCCAGTTGGAACCGCTGTTTGAGTTCGGCCTGCTGAAATTTCCGAGCTTCCGGTTTGGGATGATCACGGGGTTGATCGTTAACCTGGGCGAGATCGGTGTGCTGTTTGCGCTGTCGCTGTTTTTGCAGGGGACGAAGGGCTTAAGCGCTTTTGAAACGGGTGTGGCGCTGCTGCCGCTGCCGGGCATGGCTTTTATCGGCGCACCACTGGCCGGGGCATTCTCGGCGCGGATCGGGCCGAAATGGATCGTAACGCTGGGCATGATACTGGAAGCCGTCGCGCTGCTGATTCTGAGCCAGATCATCACGCCGGATGTCTCGGTTAATACGGTGGCGCTGGTGCTGGGGCTGTATGGGCTGGGTCTGGGGCTGGCGATTGCGCAGCTTACCAATCTGGTGCTGTACGACATATCGAGTGAAAAATCGGGGATCGCGTCGGGCGCGAACAGCACGATCCGGCAGGTGGGGTCGGCGCTGGGCATTGCGATTATCGGCACGGTGCTGACCGGAACGATTGAGTCACAGGCGAAGGACGCCTTCAAGGCTAACGAGGTGCTGGTGCAGCCGATGTACGCCTATGCTCAGACCGGATTTGTGGAGATCGCCAAGCAGCCGGTGTACTTTGAAGTGCCGCAGCTTGAGGAGGCGCTCACCGATGAATTCACGCAGCAGATGAGCACGGTTATGAATGTAAGCACGGCGGATGCGGAACCGCTGGCGGCGGAATATGCGCAGGCGGCGGCGGTTGAACTGGTGCCGATCTTTAATGACGCGCGCTCGGAAGGGATGGCGCAGGCGGCATTGGCGGCGTTTATTTTTATCGGGTTGGGGGCGCTCAGTTCGCTGATGCTGCCGAATCCGAAAGGGGAGGCGCGCGGGGAGTAACAATTCCGCGCGGGGAAGTGGGCCGAAGAGAGGATCACCCTGATCCTCTCTTTTTTTTGTGATATTAATCTGACATTTATGTTCCTGGCGCGATAGATTCGTATAATTGGGGCGCAGGAGGAAAGACCTGTGGATGATACTTTAGCGGTATTCAGCACCCGTTTCCTGGGCATATTTATCGAGGCTGCGCCGTTTTTGCTGTTGGGAACGCTGGTATCGGGATTGATCGAAGCTTTTGTCAACCATGATGATCTGGCGCGGTTTGTGCCGCGTAATCCGATCCTTGCGGCGCTGACCGGCGGCTTGATGGGATTCGCGTTTCCGGTGTGTGAATGCGGTGTGGTCCCGGTAACACGGCGGTTGTATCGTAAAGGGCTGCCTGCGCCCGTCGGGATCGCATTTTTGCTGGCTTCGCCAGTGATCAATCCGATTGTGATCGCGGGGACGTATGCGGCTTTTCATGCGCGCGCGGTGGAGATGATCTATCTGCGCGTTATGGTGGCACTGGTGGTGGCGGTGTCGATTGGGATGTTATTCAGTTTGCAGCGGCGAACGGATCGGCTGCTGCGCGAACCGGTTGCATCGTCAATCTCCGGCGGGCTGACCCTGGCCCCGATGCTGATGATCGCGCCGATTCCAGCCGCCGGGGGGCACACACGCGCGCGGATGGCGCTGCTGCCGGGGCTGCGGTATGCATTGACGCTGGCAGGCGATGAATTTTTTGAAATGGGCCGCTACCTGATCATCGGCTCGATGCTGGCGGCGGGGATGCAGTTTGTCATCACACAAGGGGAACTTCAGGATTTGGCGACGAACCCGGTAAATTCGGTGTTTGTGATGCAGGCGCTGGCGTTCATTCTCTCGATTTGCAGCACCGCAGATGCGTTTGTCGCGCTGGGGTTCGCTAATAATTTTACGCTCGGCTCGATTCTGGCCTTTTTGACGTTTGGGCCGATGGTGGATGTCAAAAGTACGCTGATGTTTGTGGGCGTGTTTCACCGCCGCGTGGTGTTGTACCTGATTTTGCTGTCTTTTTTGATGACCGCGCTCATTTCGATCTGGATTAATTTGAATGTGAGGTTTTAGCCCATGCTTCGACGTTGGGCACAGGTGGCGATTTTGGGGCTGACCGGGCTGTATTTTACCTATAACCTGTTCAGCGGCAATGTCACAAACTATATCGCGGAAAAATTTGTATGGCTGTCGTGGATCGCGGCGGGCCTGCTGTTGGTGCTGGCCGGAATGCAGGCGGTGGGGCTGCTGCGCGGATCGCAGTATGGGCATGAACACGGCCACCATCACGAACACGATCACGATCCCCATACTCCTGACACCCCTAAACGGCTGGCGAGGGTGCGCGAATGGGCCAGCCTGGGGATCGTGTTTTTGCCGTTTTTGTTTGGGGTGCTGGTGCCGTCGCAGCCGCTGGACAGCCGCAGCGTCGAAGGGGAGATCGCCGCTGATCTGAGCAGTATCGATGTGATCAGTGTGGAAGAGATCGAGGATAACCCGCTGGATCGAAACGTGTTGGAGTGGCAGCGCGCGTTTGCGATTGAGTCTGATCCAACCACATTCAATGGACAGCAGGCTGATGTCATCGGGTTTGTATACCGGGATGCGCGATTTGATCCGGCGACCCAATTTTTAGCAGCGCGTTTCGTTATAAGTTGCTGTGTGGCGGATGCAATGTCGATTGGGCTGGTGGTCGAATGGCCGGAGGCGGCAAGCCTGAAACAGGATAGCTGGGTGCGCGTGCGCGGGAGTTTTGAGGCCAAGCTGATCGACGGCCAACTGCGCCCGGTGTTGGTGGTGGCTCCCGGCGGAATCGAGCGGATCGCGCAGCCGGCCAATCCCTATTTGTATCCGTGAGGATGGGGGAATGAAACAGCGACAGTTTATTGATCGGTTTGATCTGATCGTTGGGGTTGTGATCGCCGGGCTGATTGTGGGGATCGCGGGCGTGGTGCTGGCCGGGAATCATGTCCACATCACGATTGCAGATAACGGTTATGCGCCGCAGGGCACCGCCAGCGGATCGGAGGCGATTCGGGTGCGGTTTTCGGACCCAATGAACGCGGGATCGGTGGAAACGCATTTTGAGATGGTTCCGGCAGTGGACGGCGATTTTATGTGGATAGATGCGCGCACGGTGCGCTTTGCGCCGCGCCAACCGTTGGCCGCCGGACAAACGTATACGGTGCGCATTGCGGCGGGCGCAGAATCTAAAGTGCGCGGCACAACTTTGGAGGAAGATTTCCAGTGGTCGTTTACCGTGCGACTGCCGCGCGTCGTGTATCTGGCTCCGTCGGATGCATTCGAGCAGAATATTTTTATGAGCGACCTGGAAACCGGGGCAGTCTACCAAATCACCACGATCAGGAGCGGGATCGAAGACTTTGCGGTGAGTCCGAACGGCAGCGAGATTGCCTATTCCGCGTACAACGACGATGGGTCGATTGATATATGGCTTCTCGATTTTGCGACATTCACCAAGCGGCAGGTGACACACTGTGTGGATGCTCGCTGTACCATGCCCGCGTGGAGGCCAGATGGCAAACTGATGGCCTACCAGCGCGAAGAATTGAACAGCGGGCTGGGCCTGGGTTTGAGTCCCAGCCGGGTGTGGCTGCTGGATGTGACAACGCTGGACACCACACTGCTGTTCTCAGATCAGCAGATTCTTGGGTATGGCCCGGTGTGGTCGCCGGATGGACAGCGACTAGCGGTGTTTGATGCCTCACTGCCGGGTATCCGTGTGCATGATTTTACCGCGCGCACCGATGTGATTATCGAGAGTATGCAGGGCGAGGTTGGACACTTTGCGCCGGATGGCAGCCGACTGGTTTACCCGGTGCTGCTGCGCGGGGCACTGGGCAGCCAGTTTTATACCCATCTGGAAGTGGTGGATTTTGCAACATCGTCACGCACATTGGTGAGCGGGTCGGACGAGACGCCAGTTGAAGATGGGGCGGGTGTCTGGTCGCCGGATGGTCAAACGATGCTGATCGCACGCCGGTATCTGGATGATCACTATACAATGGGGAAACAGATTTACCAGCGGGATGAAATAACAGGCGAAATCGACCCGCTGGTGGTAGATGCCAACTATAATCACGCGGCGATGCAGTGGGACGCGGCGGGACAGCGGATTGTGTTCCAACGGTTTTCGCTGACGACAGCGGGGGCGCGGCCTGAAATCTGGGTTTATGACCTGACAAAAGATGAACTGGTGCGAGTGGCAGAGAATGCCTATTTTCCGCAGTGGATCCCCTGAAGCGTCATAAAAAACGGGGGCACTGCGGCGTGCCCCCCTATCATTGTGTCAGATATTGTGTCAGGCGTTCGGGTTGTCGGATGAGGTGTCATCCGGTTGGCTGGGAATGGTGGGATGGCCTTCGGGCAGACCCGGCATGAAGAACTGGAAATGCCCGCGCACGTTGGGGCCGAGCGTTACTTCGATGTCCAGCGTTTCTTCACCGCGCAGCACACTGAGCATCACGACATCACCTTCTTCATAGGCGGCGAGACGATCCGGCAGGGTATGTTCCTCGTCTACCTGATCGCCATCCACCGCGGTGATCACATCACCAACTTGCAAACCGGCTTCGGCGGCAGGCGTGTCATCCACCACTTCTTCGATCAGCGCGCCCTCGGTCACGGACAGACCTTTTTCCGCGGCGATGTCAGCCGTGAGGGTGGTGAACTGGACGCCAAGCTGAAGCGGGAATTCACCCATCATGAAGCCCTGACCGTCGGGGATCAGTGGCATAATGTTGAGGTCGGAGAGGTCCACTTCGATTTCGACTTCTG
>CAYYNB010000008.1:0-29205 GCA_964472565.1 uncultured Anaerolineaceae bacterium | reverse complement strand
GCCATCACGCAGCACCGTAAAGGTTAGCGCTTCGCCGCCGCGCAAAAGCTGCATCAGATCACGCGGATGCATACCCTCGACGGACTCGCCATTGATCGCAGTGATCACATCCCCTTCCTGGAAGCCCAGGCCAGCCAACGCCGATGCTGCGTCAATGCGGGTGATAGCTAATCCTTCGTCAGTCCATTCGAACTGCACACCCAAAAAGTCGAGCATCCCTTCGAAATTACTGCCGACCTGGGGCCGCTGGTCAATATCAGCGGGACGTGTGCCCAGGATAACCGTCACATCACGCTCGTCGTCACCCGAACGTACGGTGAGGGTTACTTCGTCGCTCGGAACATGGCCCTGGACTGCTTCGCTGAGCATTTGAGACGAGGTTACTTCGTCGCCGTCGATAGCCAGAATCAGATCACCCACTTGCAGCCCGGCATCCTCGGCGGGCGAGCCGGATGCCACTTCACTGACGATGACACCCGCATCGGTATCACTGATACCCACACCTAACCATGCTTTTTCGGCTTCCTGCTGAAGGGCCAGGCGGTCAGAAATCTGGCTGCTGGCATAAGCTGGCATCAGACTGGTGAAAGCCAGCGCCGCAAGAAGCGCTGCTACTGTTAAACGTTTGGTGAAATTCATTGTTTCCTCCACTCCATTCATTACCCGTAGTCGCTGGGAGCATTTTTAATTTCGCATCCAAATGTAAACTTTGTGTAATTCGAATCTAAGAAGTTGCTTAGAAATCAGCGCGGGCGCGGCACACGCATCACTTTGATATGGGGGATGGTTTCCTTGAGCGATTCGGGCGGAACAAAACCAGGCGCGAGCGGAAGCTGGACACTGAAGGTCGAGCCTTCATTGAGCGTACTCAGGACGTGCAGCCGTCCGCCGTGCGTATCCGCGATCCACTTGGCGATGGACAGCCCCAGGCCCGTGCCGCCATTGGCGCGCGAACGATCTTTATCCACCCGGTAGAAGCGGTCAAAAATATGAGGGAGATGTTCCGGCGCGATGCCAATGCCTGTATCGCTGATCTGGACTGTGACAAACTGTGCATCGCGGCTCATCGAGAGGGTAACTTTACCGCCCGCCGGGGTGTATTTCACGCCATTCGTCACCAGATTGAGCAAAAGCTGTTTCAGCCGGTCTGGATCACCGATCACTTGGGCCTGATCGATCTGGCCGAGATGGACTTCAACCGGCTCATCCTTGCTGAGCTGGCGGACCTGATTGTACACCTCCAGCACGAGGGTATCGAGTTCGACCAGGCGCTGTTCGAGCGAGAGACGCCCGGCATCAGCTTTGGCGAGCAGCAGCAGATCACCCACCAGCCGCGACATCCGGCTGGCTTCGCTCTGGATGGCGTCCATTGCTTCGGTGTCGTAGCCGTAACGCTGCATCAGTTCCACATTGCCCAAAATCGAGGTTAGCGGCGTGCGCATCTCGTGGGAGACATCGGCCACAAAACGGCGCTGGGCATTAAACAGGCGTTCCAGGCGTTCGAGCGTTTCATTGAAGGTTGTCGTGAGCTGGCCGAGTTCGTCCTGCGGGCCTTTGTAGGGGATACGGCGGCCCAGGTCATCGGCAGCGGTGATCTGCTGGGCGGTCTGGGCGATGTCATCAATGGGTTGGAGCGCGCGGCGGGTGAGGATGTCGCCGAGCAGGAGTGAGGCTAACAGCGAGGCGGCCCCACCGATGAGCATAATTTTCAGCAGGCGATCAATGGCCGCATCGACGGTGCGCAGGGAGGCGGCGGCCTGAATATGCCCTGCGATTTGCCCATTAATGGTAAACGGCACTGTGACCACGCGCAGATGCGCCCCTTCGACCACTACATCACGCCGTACTTCCTGCTTCTGACTCAGCGCGTCGGGATCAAGGGGATCGTTATAACCCGGCAGCGAGGTGCGGTATTGGAAGTGCTGGCCCTGGGCGTCCATGCTCCAGATCTGGACCCACATACCAGGGGTGCTGAGGCTGTTGACGTTGGGCATGGGGGAGTCGTTGGGGGCCTCAAAGCTGGCCTGGGCATAGGTATGCATGCCTGTGACCGCCTTAACCAGCGTAATATCCACCTGATTGCGGAGGGTCCAGTTCAGAACACTGGTGGTCGCCGCGCTGAACATCAGGATGACTATTGCCAGCAGACTGGAATATAAGAAGGTCAGTCGGGTTCGGATCGTCACAGATTTAGCTCTTTATCGCACCGAATTAAATTGTAGCACGATAAGGTTAGTGCCCGATGAGAATTTGCTGATGGGATCGTGGAAAAAACGTGGGAAAAATATGAAAAACCGGGAGCACTCGGCGCGCTGCTCCCGGTTGTGAGCTATCAGGCCATCTACCCTATTCATCCGGTTTGACTCCCCTTCCTTTAGGGATGGGGTAAATGGCGCAGCCCTTATTCTTCGCGCAGAACGTACCCCACACCCCGCACAGTATGGATCAGGCGCGGTTCGTTGTGTTCTTCGGTTTTCTGGCGCAGATAGCGGACATACACTTCGATGATGTTACTTTCGCCGCCGAAATCGTAGCCCCAGACGCGATCAAAGATCATTTCGCGGGTCAGTACGCGGCGCGGGTTGCGCAGAAGCAGTTCGAGCAGTTCGTATTCTTTGGCGGTCAGATCAATAAAATACTCGCCGCGCTGGGCGCGGTGTGTGCCGGTGTCGAGGGTGAGATCACCAAACCGCAGGACTTCCGGGCGCGAGGAAGGCGCAGCCCGGCGGAACAACGCCCGGATGCGGGCCATGAGTTCATCAAATGAAAAGGGCTTGACCAGATAATCATCGGCTCCGGCATCGAGGCCCATCACGCGATCCTGGACTTCTTCTTTGGCGGTCAGCATCAGGATCGGGACATCACCCGCCGCGCGCAGCCGTTTGCAGACTTCCAGCCCGTCCATGCCGGGCAGCATCCAATCCAGAATCACCAGATCGGGCGGCTGTTCGCGGGCCATATCTAACCCGGCCTGCCCATCGTAAGCGGTATCCACGCGGTAGCCTTCGTAGATCAGACCGCGTTTTAAAAACTGGGCGATGCGTATTTCATCTTCAACCACCAGAATGCGTTCAGGCATCAGGCGCTGTCCTTTCTAATGCGGTGTCCCCCATTGAATATCCCACACCGGGCGCGGCGTGTCAATGTTGGTGCGCTGGCCCTGCGTGGGCGCGGCGATCACCAGTTGACCGGCCAATCGATTTTGCTCATTATAGGTGGCGCTGTGCAATCCGGCGGCTAAAACCGCTTCGGGATCGGATGCGGGCGCAAGCTGGGGATAGTCGAGGAAAACGCCATTTTTTTCAAATCCGGCGCTGTCAAACGATCCTTCCAGCGTCGCGGCATAAAGGGGATAGACATACTGCGGCCCCATCGATCCTGCCGAACTGACCAGCACCAGCCAGCCGCCATCGGATGACTGGGCCACGTCGAGGACGGGATAGGACTCATTCAGCAGCGTAGTGGGTGTATCCGGTTGGGCAGGATCGAGCAGATAAAGGCCAGGAGTCTGATAGCCGAACGCGGCGGCCCAGGTGATCACGCGCCCGTCAGCCGTCCACAGGCTTTGTGACGAACTGGCAGAGGGAAATTCGGTAATGCTGCCGCTGGTCACATCCACGATGCCCGGCGCAGCGCCTTCGTAGTAGCCGACGGTGACAAGCATCCGCGTGCCATCGGGACTCCAGCGCGCATCGCTGTAAAAGCGCAGACTGCCTACATTCTGATCCTGCGAATTTTGCAGGATCAGGCGGGGCGGCTGGCTGGCGTCGGTGGTGACGGTCCACAGGCCACGCTGATCGTTATAGGCGATCTGCGTGCTGTCGGGACTCCAATCGAGGCCGAACATCATATTATCCCCAATCAGTGTGGCGAGTTCGCGGCGGTTGGAACCGTCCAGGTTGGCGGCGACCAGCAGATTACCGGAAACAAAGGCGATCTGGGTGTCAGCCAGCGCATAACTGGTGATGGCTGACGTTTCGGCAGTGATTGCTGCCGTGCCTGCGTCCGAACCGGGTGTAAGCTGCCAGACCTGGGCCGTGCCGCTGTTATCATCCATCAGAAAATAGAGCGGAGAGGGCCGGAAAATTTGGATCGAGTCGTCGGTCAGTGGTCCCCAACTGAATGCCCGCGCGCCAGCGGTGCCGGGCACGACGGTGCCATTGGCGAAGCGGATGCCTTCCGCTGCGAGCGAAGTCGAAGACAGTTCATCTGTCGGCGTAAAACCGCCGGAGTCTTCGCCGCGCACCCAGTCGCCATTTTCCAGCCGGATCGAGCGCCTGCCGTCGTGTTGATCGCGCAGCATCAGGGTATCAATCGCATCCCAGCGCAGATCAACCCAGGGGCCGCCCTCGATGGTATCGAAGAGGGGTGAGCCATATTCACCCGCTGACACCTGCGCGATACGCACGCCGTTCGGGACCAGATAGGCGATCATCTGGGCATCGGGTGACCAGGCGATAGTCTGGCCCTGCCCGGTGATGGGCGGCGCGGGCACGTCAAATTCCAGCACATAGCCGTTGTAGCCGTCGATCTGGGTGACGATCACGGCGTTGTTGGCGCTGGTGCGGTAGACATACCACTGGTTGTCGGGCGCGATGTCAAAGTCGATCACCGGCTGATCGATTGGGGAGAGCATGGTTTGCGAACCCGTCGCCGCATCCAGCCGGATCACCATATGATCCGAAGTGAGAATATACAGATCAGCGGGCAGCGGGAAAACATCACCCTGCGCAACGGTGATCGAAAAAGATAACAGAACCGGCAAAAGGAGTAAAAGTCGGACTTTTTTCATGGATATTCTCAATCGTTTTAGGCGTGACATTATGCAGTATAGCAGGAATTGAGAAGCGCTGCCTACCCTGGTAGACTTAGGGCGGTTTGGTCTGTAGAAAGCGGTAAGACGATGGATGCACATGCCCTGCAACTGCGGCCCGGCGCGGAACCGTTCTGGTTGGACGGCGGCGACGTGGGCTGTCTGTGTACACATGGATTCACGGCCTCGCCGGAAGAAATGCGCTGGCTGGGGGAATATCTGCACGCGCGCGGGCTGACGGTTTTCGCGCCGCGCCTGGCCGGACACGGCACCGATCCGGCCTTGATGCGCCGCCAACACTGGCTCGACTGGTACGAAGATGTGCTGGACGGCGTGGCGCTACTGCGGGCACGCTGCCGCAAAGTGTTTGCGGTGGGCGTGTCAATGGGCGGCCTGCTCAGTCTGCGGGTGGGATCGGCGGGGTTGGTGGATGGCGTGGTCGCGCTGGCGGCCCCGCTGGAATTGGACGCGCCGATGTTACGCTTCGCCCGCGTGATCCAGTATGTGCGGCCTGTGATGGTCAAAGCGCCGGGAGATTTGAATGATCGCGTCAAGGCGATTCAGCGCACGATGGGACGCCCCGATTATGGCCGGGCCGATTATCATGTGCGGCCCACGCATTCGGTGGTGCAGCTCAAGGCGCTGATGGCCGATGTTCGCCGCCATTTACCGCAGCTCACCGTGCCGCTGCTGCTGGTGTATTCCAAAGCCGATGGCACCGTGCCCTACCGGAATCTGGCGCTGGCGCAGAGTCTGGTCAAAAGCACTGATCTCGTCACCCATACGCTGGAAAACAGCGATCACTGTCTGACGCAGGATGTGGAGCGCGAAACGGTGTATGAGGTCGTGTGGAATTTTCTTTCCAGCCGCTTAGGATAGAGCGTTTATAGCTTGTATGCCTGTGCTGAGACGAGATTGTCAAATGGATGGTATCTTTTTCGTGCATAGATATGGCTAGATGATGCAGAAATATAGTTCACATCTTTCATCAGAATCGACTCGGTTCCTTTATGCCGAGCACCGCAAGTTTCGGACAAGGAGACAACTCGCTCATTCTACAGAAATTCTTGATAACTTGGCTCAACAAACTGGTATTCGCTTGATACCAGATACCGGGGTAAGCCGAATGATGAGAAGGATATCGCGAGTTCTCGTTAGATTGGCCACCCTTGTGTTCATATTGTTGGTCGCCGCACTGATCGTGTGGTTCGTCGTAACAATCATGAATGGGCGACTACAACCAGGGCCATTTTTGCTCGGTATCTTTGTGCTAAGCGGAAACTGTATGCTGTTGTACGAGTTCCGATATGCCTTGTTCTACGCTGACACAATGATCAGCTACCCTTCTAACCTGGATGGTTTGTATAGACACCTTGCCCGCATGGGAACCTTCTACCGAGGTGAAGTTGTAAGTATAAACGTGTTAGATGCAACTCAAAGAGAACTCATCTACGCTTTCACAGTATCAGGCCGAAAGTTCGAAGGTCGGTATGTCACTAAGCTGGCTAAAGAATTTGCTGCGGGTCAGGAAATTAATGTGCTTTTTCTTTATCACAAATATGTACATATTATCTTATAAGTGTATGGCTGCAAATCAATGGATTCCATTCACCTGATCGCCGGGGAAAATCAGTGTTTTATTGAAGGAGAATGCCCTTATCCTGCTACTCAGGATGAGATCTTGCTCAACATTGCCCACAGCCTTGGAATACTTGGTTACCCTCGCCTCAGGCAAGCTACACTATTTGCACTTCCATTTATACTTGCGTTTTTCCCCATAGGGATATGCGTTATCTTTGCGACCATTTTGGGTATTATTCCAGCCATGACCTTTTATGAGGATTTTCCGTTAGCGGCTCTATCACTGACTAGCGGTATTTTCGTACTAGGATGGGGATACTTCTTTTTTCTAATAGTTTACTCAGCGGCAAGAGAGCAACTATATATCAAGTCCTTGTTCAATCTTCTTGTCACTGCTAAGCAACTGGCCCAAGGTCAAATCACTGAAGTAATCGCGCTAGGCATCGACGAGCAGGAAATTCACTACGCATTTAGATCGGCGTTGGACGGGGCAACGGTCACGGGTGAATACTTTACAGCTTCAGAACCTGATTTCCAGATTGGAGACGAGGTTACGGTACTTTATTTAGACACGAATGTGCATGTGCTTTTATAGGTTCTCTTGTTGCTTTGAGGAGTTCACAGAATCAACGTGCGGAAACTGTGGCGAGCCATTGGGCATGATACGCGCTGGGTAATGTATTCCTATATGCTGTGGGGCGTGGGCGAGGGGCTGTGGATGTTCATCCAGCCGCTGTATGTGCGCTCGCTGGGTGCAACCCCCGAAGAAACCGGCTTCACGATTGGCATGTGGGGACTGGCCCGGCTGTTGTTTATTCTTCCGGCGGGGTATCTGGCGGATCGCCTGCCCGCGCGCCGTTTGCTGCTTCCCGGCTGGGGACTGGGCTTGATCGGGGTGGTGATCATGGCATTGGCCCCCGATTGGCGGTGGGCCGCGCCGGGATTTTTTGTGTATGGCCTGTCGTCGGCGGCGGTCCCGATCACCAACCTGTATCTGACGCAAAGCCTGCGGCATGACCAGACGCGGCACCCGGCACTGCCGCTGCAAGCCTCGCTCACGCTGCTGTGGGCGGCCTATTCGGCAGGGTTGGTGGTGTCGCCCCTGATCGGCGGCGCGATTGGCGACGCGATCAATCTGCGGGCGGTATTTCTGATCAGCGTGTTCTGGTTTGTGTTGAGCACGCTGGCGATTCTGCAAACGCATCCGTACCCGGCCACCGAACGCCCGCCCGACGGCCACGACTACCGCTTGCTGCTGCGCCGCCCGGTGATCGTAGCGTTTGGGCTGATGACGCTGGGTTTTGTCGCGGTGCTGGTGGGGCAGCCGCTGGTGTCGCAGTATCTGGAAGAGGAACGTCATTTTTCGCGCACGGCGTTAGGTGCGTTGGGATCGGTGAACGCCCTGGGCACACTCGTGTTCAGTCTTTCGTTAGGTCGTTTGTCGTCATGGCGCGGTTTTTTTGTCAGCCTCTTGTTAGTCATGTTGTCGTTTGTTATGATGATAGTCAGCGGTGCATGGCTCGTTGTTGTTCCGGCGAATTTTCTGCTCGGCGCGTATTATGCATCCCGGCCTCTGGCTGTAAGCGTGATCAGCACGCGGGTACCGGATCACCAGCACGGGATCGCGTATGCGCTGGTCGATACGCTGGCCGGGCTGGCAACTGTGATCGGGACGAATGCTGCCGGTATGTTATACGCGCACAACCCGGTGTGGCCGTTTGCCGCCGGAATCATCGGGGTGATCGGTGTTGTGGTGTTGGGAGTGAGCGTGAAACGATGAAACCAAAACGAATAACCTCGAATCCAGATCTGTTAACGAAGTTGGTGCATAATCTGGTGCTGGCCTTCCGGCTGATGCTGGACCGCCGGGTGAGTGGGACGGCAAAACTGATCCCGTTGCTCACGGTGTTGTATATCCTATCCCCGCTCGATCTTCTGCCCGAAGTGGCCTTCGGACCGCTCGGTGTGGTGGATGATCTGGGGGTTTTTCTGCTTGGCTTGCAGACCTTTATCTACAGCGCTCCGCGTGAGGTCCGGCGTGAATATCGCGGGGAAGCGCCGGATAAATCTAACGCTCCGAAGGTGATCGAGGGGCAGTACGAAGTGCGGGACGAATAACATGGCATTTCTTTATTTGATTCGACATCCTAAAACGCAGCCGGATGCCGCGCTGCCGGCCTCGCAGTGGCGGCTCTCGGATGAAGGGCACAAACAGGTCCGTGATCTGGTGGCGGCGGCGTTTTGGGATGGAGTCGCGGCGGTTTATACCAGCCAGGAATACAAAACAACGGCTGTGGGCGAAGCGGTTTTGGCCGCGCATGGTGTAACGCATATCGCGGTGCAGGAGTTGGGCGAGGCCCAGCGCGATCAGTGGGTGGCGGGCGACCAATTTTACGCGGCGCAGGCCTCGTTTTTTTCGCGGCCCGATGTATCCCCGATCCCGTCATGGGAATCGGCGGCGCAAGCGCGTGAGCGCTTTGTGCAGGCCATGGACGCGGTGCTGTCGCGCCACCCGCGCAGCCAATCGCTGGCGGTGGTGTCGCATGCCACCGTGCTGACGCTGTATGTGGCGCATTTGTTCCGCGAAACTCCCTCGTTTGCACAGTGGCAAAAACTGGGGTTTGCCGAAGTGATGGCCGTTGACCGCGCGGCGCTGCATCCGATTACGCCGTTTCTCGCTGCACCGTATGACGGTTTACCGTACAGGCCATAGGGGGGAGTTTTGAAAGTCGGTATTCTTTCGGATACACACAATAGTCAGACGAACACCCGGATCGCGCTGGACCGCTTCCGCGATCTGCATATCACCCGCCTGATTCACTGCGGCGACATCACCACACCTGAGATGCTGATGCTGTTTATGGGGTGGGATGTGTCGTTTGTGCTGGGCAATATGGATATGCACTGGAATTCACTGGCCGATGCCGCGCGGCGGATTGGGGTGCCGATTCCCCAATTGACAAAAGAAGTGGAAATTGATGGTAAAAAGTTCGGCGTGACACATGGGGCGGATTCCAGCCTGTTGTATGGGATGATGATGAGCGGCAAATATGATTACGTGTGTCATGGGCATACTCACCGCCGCCGGAATGAACTGCGCAGCGCCTATGGGGTGCGGCTGATCAATCCCGGCGCGCTGGGCGGCAGCCAGCCGGAATCTCGATCCGTATGTGTGGTGGATACCACCGGCGCTGAGGTGGAATTTATCGAGTTCCCCGAACTGGTCTAAGGCTGATCCAAGAAAATAATTCCCCATCGCCTGTAGGTTTGACGCCCCTTCCCATAGGGTAGGGGGATGGGGTCAAGAAAATAGTGGCGCAGCCTTAGGCTGCGCGCTGGCTTGCACAACCCCAGCCTCACGTCTTTCGTAATAAAAATAAAAACGAGAGGTTCGTGATGAGCCAGTCTAACCCCAAAATACGTTATCCCGGGTTGGATGCCCTGCGCGCGTTTGCGCTGGTGTTGGGGGTTGCGCTGCATGGCGGGATGTCGTATGTTGGCGCGTATCTGGAAGATGGCAATTTAGCGGGATGGCCGTTTGATTCGTCATCGTCGGGTTTGATCCTGCTCCTCATTGCATGGATCCACGCCTGGCGGATGCAGACCTTTTTCCTGATGGCGGGCTTTTTCGCGCACCTGGTGATCCAGCGGCGCGGCATGCGAAGTTTCCTCAAAAACCGTTTTCAGCATATCTTCATTCCATTTGTGCTGGGCATGATCATCGTCGTGCCGCTGACCATTGCGGTGATCCTCTACGGCGCGTGGCGAACGGGTACCCTGGCCCAACTGGAGAATGATTCGTCGTCGGGCGGTGGACTGCCGCCGCTGCATCTCTGGTTTTTGTATTACCTGCTGGGGTTCTATCTCGTCACGCTGGCCGTATATCAGATCGCGGATCGGCTGCCGGAACTGGCGGCGCGGGTGCTGCGGCGCGCGGATCAGACCATCCGGTGGGTCATGGAGTCGCGTTGGCGGGTGCTCTGGCTGGCGCTGCCGACGATGCTGCTGCGGGCGCTTGTGACCAGTGAAGATGTGATGCTTTTCGGGCCGAATATGATGTTTTTCATCTATCACAGTCTGTTTTTTGCCTTCGGATGGCTCATTTTCCGCCAGTCTGCGCTGCTCAAAACGCTCAGCGCGCGGCGAGTGTGGCTCGGTGATCTGCTGCTGGGTACGTTCGTGATTATGCCGGTGCGGCTCATTCTGAGCGGGGCGGTATCCGAACAGAATCTGCTGTATACCAGCGTGTATTCGCTGGAAACGTGGCTGGTTTTGTTCGGTTTGGTGGGGATGTTTGACGCGCTCAATTCTCAGGCGCGGGGCTGGGTGCATTATCTGTCGGACGCGGCCTATTGGGTCTACCTGATGCATATGCCGCTGGTCGCGCTGTTGAGCGTATGGCTGATGGATGTGCATTGGGCGGCGTTCCCCAAGTTTATGATCGTCTGCGGGGTATCGCTGGTGGTGCTGTTGGCGACGTACCAATGGGGCGTGCGTTACACGTTGATTGGGCAGTTGCTGAATGGTCCCCGTTCGCGCGTGAAAAGCGCAGCGGCGGGATAGATACGCTTAGCCCCGTGCAGCGAACGGGGCGATGCAGGCATCGCCCCTATGGAATGAGAATTTATTGGCCGGAGATCAAATTGTCGAGCGGGGTGCCGTTGATGGTCACGGTCACGCCCGTTACCCCGAATTGCAAAATCGTCTGTTCAAGCTGCGCCTTAACGCGCGGACCGTCACACACGCCGCCCAACACCAATTGGCCGGACAGATCGACGGTGGCGAAGCCGCTGGCATCGATGTTCACATTCTGGACGGTCAGATCGGACTGGTAGAGCGCGTTGTACAGCCCTGATTCGCCGTAAAACTGGTCGTGCAGCGCCAAAAAGTCCGTCAGGGCATAGGCGATCTGGCGGAAGGTGACGGTAGGATACCATTCGCCATAGGGGACGGGGATCAGGCTGTCACCACAGCCAACCAACATCCCGGTTGCGCCGCCGTCTTCCAGCGCGATCAGGAAAATATTGGTTTTGGCAGCCGGCAGCGGCGTCGAAGTGGGCTGTGTTGTAGCGGAAGGTAAAAATCTATCGAGCAAAGTGCAGCTCAGGAGCGGTAACAGCAGCAGTGACAAGAGTGCCAATCGTGAGGGTTTCACCTGTCTCTCCTTCTATAACTCCTTCTCCATGACAAGTCCGGTTTCGTTGTCACGGTAGTAACCGGGTTTACGCTGAATAATCGCATAGCCGGTGTGACGGTAGAGTGTGATGGCGGGGGCATTGCTGGCGCGAACCGTCAGCCGGACGGTGGGTTTATGCATCCGTTGTTCGGCGGTCAGCAGCAGCCAGCGGCCTACACCCTTGTTCTGGTGGGCCGGATGCACGCCCAGTGTGATGATCCAGGCGGTAGAACTCCACACGTGGCGCGATCCGGCGACAAACCCGGCCAACGATCCATCCGGCGCAGTGGCTTTGAGATTGAGCGTCCCCGGCCAGATAAACAGCAGCGTTAAATCCAGGTAGGGATACGCATCCAGCGGAAAAATGACCTGTTCCAGGGCATGCACTGCGCGCAGATCGCGCAGGGTCACGCGCCGGATGCGGTAGCCCTGCGCGACCAGTTCGGATGCATCCATATCCCTATTCGCTGTTGCTGGCCAGATAGGAATGGTAGCCCTGGACTTCATCAATGGCCGAAATCGTATCTTGCAGCGTGGTGATTTCTTCGTTGATGTTGGCTTGCAGCCGCTTGGCGCGGGCGCTGTCTACGTCCTTCGAGTCGATCAACTGGACCTGGGCATAGACCGTGCCTAACGCAGAGAGCGTGTGATCAAGCTGAATGTCGGCGCGTTTGATGAAATTTTCGAGCGTGCGCAGATTGGCGATCTGGGTTTCTTTGGTCTGGATGGCTTCCTGCAATTCGTCGCGGACTCCGGCGTCTTCTTCGTTTTCCAGGCGGCGGCGCAGATTCTTTAAGTCCTGGGGAGCCAGACGGCGGTCCCGGCTGACGATCTCGTTTTCTTCAAAGCCATCCATGCGGCGGGCCAGTTTATAAATCTGCTCGATCCAGGCATCCAGTTCGCTGGCGGTGGCTTCGATGCTGTGGCGCATGGCCGGACCATGCCGGGTGGCCGCTTCCGCGATCAGGCGGCGGTATTCAAGGGCGCGTTTCAGCCGCTCACGCGCGACAGGATTCTGAATGTCATCGGGATCATACTGGCTGGTCAGCATCAAATCGACGGCGCGCTGAGCGGCCTGTGGATCGCTAATCGTCACGCCCAGGTACAGCGCTTCGGCGGCGGCACCAAAGACCAGCCAGAACCATGACTGCCACCAGTCAAACGGCGCGTAACCTAAACCAAACAGCGTGATGGCGAGCGCAATAATAACCGCGCTTTCAACACTAAAAAAGGCAGTGCTCACAATAGCTTTCAGCGCCCGCCCACGTACTTCTTGTTTTGGTTTTGCCATAATCCAATCCTGTTAATATCAGGGACTCGACTACTTCCATTGTACCCTTAATTGCGACACAAAAAAGGGCGTATTGTTTAGTATACGCCCTGTCTGTAATTTATGTTGCGCCGGGTTAGCTGCCGCTGCCCGATGATCCGCTCAGGCCCAACCGCTGGCGGCGTTCTTCGAGCTGGAGTTCGATTTCGGTGGTGCCAATCGCTTCGTCGATCTGGTCTTTCATGCTGCTGCTCGCCATTTCGAGCTTGGCTTCTTCGCGGTCTAGCCGGGCGCGAATCTGATCGCCCAGCCGCTTGACATCCTCATCACCCACACCTGCCAGATCATCCAGACTCTTGACCGTGCGTGTGGTGAGTTCTTTGGCCTCGACCAGTTCCAACAGTGCCTTGAGGTGTTCGCGTTCCTGCTTGATGGTCGTCAGCTTGGCTTCCAGCTTGAGCTTGGCATCCAGCATCCGGCGGTATTCCTGCTCCTGGGACTGCCACTGCTCGTAATATTCCTGGGCCATCTGCTGCTTCTGGTTGAGTTCGGCCTGGGCCGCGCTCGCCAGATCGGTTTTGCCGCGTGTCAGCAGGGTATCAATGTCGCGGTCCAGCTTTTCGGCTGACGCGGCGAACTCTTCATATTTACGCTTGAGCGTTTTGACGGTTCCACCAATCGTAACGGCTGAGTCTTCGACCGCATCCAGATTACGTTCGGCCTGACGGATGTATTCATCCATCACTTTAACAGAATTCGCCTCCAGCGCGGAGTCGACCAACGCGTGAATATTCGCGGAGATAAGTGTGTTGATTTTCTGAAGCAAAGAAGCCATCATTCCTCCTATGAATCCAAGTGTGCCTGTATCGTAGCATGATTAACCGAACGCCCGCTGACAGAGGGCTGACAATTTTCTGACAGCTTATTCGGCAGCAACGGGGAGGCAAATCACAAATTCGCTGCCTATCCCGACTTCGCTTTCAATCAATACTTTGCCGCTGTGCAGCTTGGCGACGCCGTCAGCAATGGCAAGCCCCGATCCCGCGCCCTGGTCTTCGTAGCGTTCCCGCTCGACCTGGTAGAAAATCTTGAGAATATTATCCAACTCGTGCGGTGGAATCCCGCGCCCCTGGTCGCGCACAGCCAGATAAACATGATCGTTTTCGGCATAAGCGCGAATTGTGACCGTCGTATTGGGTTTGTCCGAGAACTTGATGGCATTGTCCACCAGACATTCCAGGGCCGCGTTCATATATTCTGGGTCCATACGGGTGGGGGGCAGATCAGGCTGGACATTCACGCACAATTCGATCTTGCGTTCGTGCGCCAACTCCTCATATTTTTTGCGGATCGTCTCCAGGATGGCGTTATAGTTTGAAACCGGGTGGTTGCGCCAGGAGAAGGTTTCGGTGGCTTCACCCGTTTCGAGTTCGACCAACAGAATAAAGTTCTCTACCAGACGGCGCAGCCGGTTCGCCCCGGTATTGATCCCGCGCAGAAAGGAGCGCATATCATCCACGCTGAGTTCGTCGGCGTCCCGGTGGAGCATATCCGCATAGGCCACCACATACGTCAGCGGGGTGCGCAGTTCATGGTTGAGGATCGTCAGAATATTCTGTTTAATCCCCGACACTTCAGTTTGCCAGACGGCATCGAGTTGGCGTTTGCGGTCCAGTTTGGCCGACACCGCGACCAGAAGATCATCGGCATCAAAGGGTTTGACCACATAATCCTCGGCCCCCATCTTTTTGCCCCGGTGGATGTCGTCGCGTTCACCTTTGGCGGTGAGGAAGATGAAGGGCGTTGCCACCCAGCTTTCGACCGAGCGCACAGCTTTGAAAAAATCATAACCATCCATGCGCGGCATCATAATATCCGACACGATCAAATCGGGGGGGATACTTTGCTGGTTCAGCACTTCGAGGGCCGAGATCCCATTGGTTGCGGTGAGAACCGAGTAGCCATTAATCTCTAAAATGTCTCGGATGCCTTCCATCAAATGCATATCATCTTCAACGACTAGAATAGTTGCTTTACTCATACATTCTCTCCGACGCGCTCTTCACTTTTATTCAGCGCAGGTAATCTGAGGCAGAAAGTGCTGCCACGTCCTACTTCGCTTTCTACGTGGATAGAACCGCCATGCATTTCTACGATTTCTTTGATGATTGCTAAACCCAATCCCGTCCCAGGAGTGTTCACACTGACATTCGATCCACGGAAGAACCGATCAAAGATCATCGGTAATTCTTCCGCAGGAATGCCGACCCCTGTATCTATCACCTCAATAATAACCCATTCTGAATTAATTTGCTCTAAATTCTCTACCCGGCTGCGAACCAGGATACGACCTCCTTCAGGGGTGTAATTGATAGCATTGCCGATCAGATTCGTCAGGGCGCGGACGATCTGATCGGAGTCGCCCACAATCTGAGGAATCGGCGATGAGATTTTTTCGTAATGCAGTTCTTCGCGTTTACTTTCGGCCTGGGCCAGGTTGTCTTGGACCACCGTTTGGATCAGGGTATCCAGATCAATCGGGTTGCGAATATGCGCCCGCTCGTTTTGATGTTCGCTTTGCAGCCGCGACAGCGTGAGCAGTTCGTTGATCAACCGCGCCAGCCGTTCGACTTCGCGTTCCATCACTTCCTGGTAACTGGCGCGCCGTTCGGGGCGGCCCTGCCGCAGCAAAGACAGGTAAAGTTTGAGGTTCGCCAGGGGGGTGCGCAGTTCGTGCGAGACAGTCGCCACAAACGCATCTTTCATGCGATCCAGTTCTTTGAGGCGCGAAATATCCCGCAGCACCACCACCGTCCCCAGCAGATTCTCCCCTTCAAAAACCTGGGCGGCTTTGGCCTGTAACGCCGCGTTGCCCAGCTCGATAACTTCGGCGGTGCTGGCCTCGGTTTCTTTCATGGTCTGGTCAACCATCGCCTTGATGCGCGCTCCCAGGTTCATTTCAAGATCGTACTGGTCGAACAGTTGGCGCGCAACCGGGTTGGTGAGCACGACCTGTCCCCCCAGATCAAAAACGATCACCGCATCGGCTACCGAACGCAGAATGGCTTCGATCCGCTCATGCTGCTGGCGGATTTCGGCTGTCCGTTCGCTGACCCGTCCTTCCAGGGCAATCGTTTGCTGGCGGATTTTTTCAAAGAGGCGCGCGTTGGAAACCGAGATCGCAAGCTGGGCGGCCATCGGTTCCAGCACATCCAGGTCTTCTTTGAGAATATGTTCGGTGGCTTCGCGTTCCACCACCAGCACACCGACCACTTCATCCGCGACGATGAGCGGAACCGCCAGCGCGGAGGGGTGCAGAATCTGGCCGTTTATCTCCCGGCTGATGGTTTGAATGATGGGATCACCGACCAGCGCGGCTTTTTCAACCAGCTTTTCAAGCTCCGCCTGGTGGGGGGATGTCACATCCGGTTTGATCTGGCCGGGTTTGAAAAACAGGGGCGAGAAGAGATGTTCTTCTTCCACCTGCCACAGCGCAATCAGGCTGTAGTGCAGCGTCTCAAAGAGTTTTTGTGACACCCCTTCGATCAAACTTTGCAGGCTCAGAATAGCAGTCGCATAACGGCCCACTTCGTTCACCAGCCGCAGTTGATCCAACCGGCGGCGAATTTCATCAAACAGGGTCGCGTTCTGGATGGCAAGCGCCGCCTGGACCCCCATTAAGCCGCCATGTTCAAGCTGCCAGTCAGCGAAGGCTTCCGGGTTTTCAGCCGAGATCAACAGCAGCGTCCCGATGGGAACATCGGCTTTCAGCAGCGGGATCGCCATCGCAGCCTGAGCCTGCGTCAGCGCCTGAAATTCAGCGGGAAGCGCGGCGGTTTGATGTACCGCATTGATATAACGGGTATGCCATTCGTGGAGCACCTGTACCGGCAGCAGATGACGATCGGCCATGTCCAGCGCGTTTTTGCCGAACTTCTCAGCCGCGATGCCTGAAGCGGCAGTGCCGATCAACTGCCCATTTTCCAGCAGCCAGATATACGCCCCTTGTGTTCCAAAGACATTCCGGCTTTCATGACAGATCAGCCGCATCACCGTATCACAGTCAAGCTGGGCGCTGATCGTCAGGCTGAACCGTCCGAGATCGGTTTGCAGCGCTTCGCGGCGCGTGGTGTTTTCAAAGAGAAGCGCGTTTTCGAGCACAATCCCTAGCTGCTGCCCGATATTCATCAGAAGCTGGCGCACGTCGGGGCTGAATGGCTGTGCGGGCTGGTATAAGCTCAACAGTCCCAGTTCTTTGGCATGGGATACCAGCGGGACGCTGAAAAACTGCGACGTCTCATCTTCCAGCGGGGGCAGCCCCGATCCGGCAGGCAGGCGGGCGAGTTTCTCGCGCAGCGCATCCGATACCTGTGACGCGGCCCGCAGCACCAGATCGCCGGTTTTCTCTTCGCAGAGGTGCAGCACCCCACCGGTCAATCCAAGTGTCGTCACCACCCGTTCCAGCAGAACCGACATCAGGTTGTCATGGGTCAGCGCTTCGGCGCTCGATGCCAACACCGTGTTCAGGGTTTGGAGCACCCGGTTTTGACTGCTCGCTTCTTCCAGCAGCCGGAAATTTTCGATGGCGGCGGCAATCTGGTTGGCAAACGTTTGTACCGTCTGAAATTGTTCGTTGGTGAAGCAGTGCGGCTGAAAACCGTCAATGTTCAGCACGCCGATCACCCGGTTGCGCACGATCAGCGGCGCACCGATCCAGGTGCGCACCTCTTCAGAGATCGAGCGCAGGCTTTTCCAGCTCGACTGTTCGCGTGTGTCAGATACCATCATGGCGCGTTTTTCCGCGCAGACTTGTTCGATCAGCGGGTATTCACTCAGCGGTACCGCCTGCGTGCTGCTGGATGGCTGGGCTGGGCGGCGCGCCCGAAAGACCCAGGTATTGCTGGTTTCATCAATCAGGCCGATATGTGCCCGGTCAAACGCTAAAATCTGGCTCAGCCAGTCCAGCGCAGCGGACAATGCGCGATCCAGATCGGGGCTGGTGACCAGATCGTAGGATGCCTGCTGCAAAAATTCGGCATGTAAACGGCGGTGCAGTTCGTTTTCGAACAGCAGATGGTTCTCGACGGCAATCGCCACCTGATCGCCAAATGTGACGGCCATTTGAATATCTTCGGGGCTAAAACGGTTGGGCTGTGTGTGCCCCAGGCTCAGACACCCCAGCACCTGATCGCGCATAAGCAGGGGAACCGCTAACCAGGAACGCAGATCTTTTTCGCCTGTGACCCACATGGGATCGGCCAGCGTATCGGGAACGTACTTGAATTTGCGCTCAATGAACACGTTCTGAAGGTATGGAAAATTCTGGAGCGCAATTCGCTTACGCTCGAAGTCTTCGTTTTCAGGGTTACGCAGCCCGCGATGGGCGCACACGCGCAGCAGCCCTGGTTCCGCCGGCAGCAGCACCGTGCCCCGTTCGTAATCCAGCAACCGCCGTAACTGGGCCAGCATGCCGTGCAGCGCATCGTCGAGGTTTTTATTATTCAGAATACTCGACACTTCGCGCAGCGCTTCGGCGACACGGCGCTGCTCCCGCTCTTCTTCCAGCAGCCGCGCATTATCGATGGCAATCGCAAGCTGGCGGCCCACACTTTCGAGCAGCACAATCTGGATCGGTTCAAACTGGTGCGGAACCTGGCTGCCCACTTGCAGGACGCCGATCACCCGGTCCCGCGTGATCAATGGAACGGTGATCCCGGCGCGTAACCCCTGCGATTTCAGGCGTTCGCCGCGAACCGGAACCTGATCCGCATCTTCGGTATAGATCGTCTTGCCTGTCGAGAAGACCTCGCCTGCATTTGTCGCGTGGATGGATTTGGTTTCGGGCGCAAAGCCTTTGGGTGACATGACTAAACTGCCGCCGAGTTTAAGATTCTCTGGATCAGCCGGATCGTGCAGGTAAACAAACGTATCATCCAGTTTGGTGACGGCCAAAACTTCCTGAAGCGCCCGGTTGATGACCTGATTCACATCCAGCAGGGATGAAATATCGGCGCTGATGCTGCTCAAAGCCTGAATCTCGCGGCTCATCACATCCAGATTCCGCCGCATCCGCGACGACGTGACATTCCGAAAAATGAAAACTTCGGCGTCGGGCAGTTCGCTGCTGTCGGCAACCGGCTGGCGTTCAATTTGCAGGAGATACGGTTCGTTGTTCAGGCTCAGTTCACATTCAGCGGTGGTCGTATGACCGCTGAACATCGCCTTGACCGCCGTGTAGACGGGCGTATCGCGCAGCATTTGGAGGATGTGAACAGGGGCCGCGGCGGGCGCGGCGCTGCTGCTCTGCCACTGGAACATAAGCTGGTTGTTCCACTGCACAAAACCTTTGGAATCAATCACGATGATCCCATCATCGGGCGCGGCCAGGCGGTTGAGCAGGGTGGAATTAAATGTTTTGCGGCGGGCTGCCCGCAGCACCAGGGCGATAAACAGCAGCATCGCAGGTAAAAAACTGAGCACGGAAGCGGCGTTTCTCCACTCTGATTCGATGGATGCTGCCGTAAGCTGAGCGGTGGCGCTGAAGACCGAAACCGCTAAAAACATGAGCGCCGCTTGCCAGGTGCGAATCCGGCGTGTATAGAGCGTGATGCCCAGCGCCAGCAGGAACGGCCACTGGGTCAACAGAACAAACGCGGTGCCGTGCAGGAACGATGATCGCGCGCTCGCAATCACAAAATGTATTCTAAAGTGTCCACCAGCCTGATAAACCAGCGGATCGCTGCTGTTGAGCATCAGGAGCAGCAGAATGGTATTGGCCATCACCAGCGGAAGCAGCCCCGCCTTGAACAGGCGGCTCGCATGGATTTGGAACCATGTTTCAAAATGCAGGCTTAACAGCATCAGGGGCAGGGCCAGAAGATACACCCACTGAAAGGTGAAAACGACAATATAAGCCGCTGTCTCAGCATGATCCCGTTCGGTTGTGGTTCCCAGAATAAAATAAGCGAAAGTGATCAAGGAGAGGCATGTCGCCATGAATGCCAAAGCCACGCTTGATATGCCATACGGACGGCGTTCGACGGCGACGACGGCCAGCGCGACATAAAGACAAACCGGCAGGATCAACCAATATGCCATAGCACCATCACAACAGGTTAGGCCATCCCAAGACAATCATGATCCCATCCATCCGGTTTGACTGGGGGATGGGGTAAAGAAAATCTTGGCGCAGCCTTATAGAGATTATCTATACACTATAACACGATCCTAATACGCCGTTATCACCCCTAACCACACTCTAACTTAACAAACTAGGCTGAGTCGTCTTCAACCGAGGGCAAACTGTCATCCCCCGAACCCGAATTGTGTTTGAAGCTGTTCAGTTTGTAGCCCCGCCCTCGTACCGTGCTGATTAACTGCGGATGAGCGGGATCACTTTCCAGTTTGGATCGCAGGCGGCTAATGAGTTTTTCGATGCGGGCGTCGTCCACTTCCCCCAGATATTCCTGCCCCCACACGGCTTCGACGATCTGATACTTATCACAGATTTTGTCAATTCGCCCATAGAGCAGCAGCAGCAGCCGGTATTCCAGATCGGTGAGCGGTTCAACCATATCGCTGCCGACCATCACCGTTCCGGCATCAATATCGACCCATACCCCGGCTGGATTCGTCTGGCGGATCAATCCCTGACGGCGGGCATAATCCGCAAATAAGGTGGCGAATATGCGGATTTCGCCGCGTTCCTCCACCAACAGCCCGCGCGACAGCAGATCGCTCAATATCATCTCATCCAGGGCCGCCGGGCCGCGCGTCGAGGCCAGGATCAGCGCGTCTCGTTCGTCAGGCAGCAGTTGTTTCCACATCTTGCCGAGTTCGGATCGAACCAGCCGGTGCCGTTGCAGCACATCGCCCGCCACATTAAGGGCGCGTTCGGTATAAGTTTCGGGCGCACCCGACTCGATTTCCAGCACGACATGCGCCACCGCTTGAATCAGGCCCGGATGTCCGCCCGCCTGTTCCAATATATAGTCGCGTTCGGGTGGGTCTAACTGGTCGTTCGCCAGCCGAAATATTTCCGCCGCAAAGTGCGTCGCATCGTCAGGGCTGAGGGGTTGCAGCCAGTATTTTTGTGTGGCAAACAGTTCGAGAAATTCGGCCAGATCATCGCCCCCGCCAAGCGCAGTCAGGGGGCGGAGGGTGGCGGTCACATAATTGAGCATCTCGCCATACTTATCTTTGAGCGCCCGCAGGTTGAGAAAAACGCGCTCGTCCAGCTCGGTCAGTACGGCGTCGAACTCATCCAGCAGCAGAATTAGGTCTTCCACATAATCGCTGTCCATCAGGGCGACAATGGCGTTGCTGAAGGCCAGCGGAATCGTGAAACTGCTGGCCGATTCGACGACCTTTTCGTAGAACGACTCAATATGCTGGTGCAGATCATAGATGTTGAGTTTGGCCAGCGCTTCGAGTACGGCGCGCAAAATGACCTCATAAAAGCCCTGCGCGCTCATTTGCAGCATCCGGTTGCAGTCGATATAGACAAACAGGCCTTTGTGTCCGGTGCGCTGTTGGTATTCGTCGGCCACATGCCCATCCATCATTTGACGGAGGAGGGTGGATTTTCCGAAGTTGCTCACGCCGACAACCGTCACCGGTTCCCCCAGCGCCAGCACATCCAGGATGGCACGGACATCCGCAGATCGAGTGAAGATAGAGCGTTCGTGTTTCATGTAAGACTTTCAGGAGGCAAAATACATTGGTAGGGGCCATGCGCAGGCCCCTACCATTAAACGATTGGAGACTATTCTACCAGAAGACTAAGCGGCTGTCCGCAGTTTGCGGGCAATAAATACCACTGCGATCAAACCGGCGGCGGCAATTGCCAGAACAGTCAGGCCGCTGCTGCCATCCAGGTTCATGCCATCAAAGCCGCCCGTATCGGCCAGTTCTTCGGCGGTTGGCGTCAGCGTGACAATCCCACCCGGCGTCGCGCTGGGTCCACCGGCTGTCGGCGTGGGCGGGGTGCGCGTGGCTATCGCGGTTTCCGTCGCGCTGATGTCTTCGGGACTGAGTGTCGCCGGGGTTGTGGCAACCGGATTAAAGGTGATCGGTTCTCCGATGCCAGGGATGATCACTTGCAATACCACCGGCTCACTGCCCGGTTCGAGGCCAAGCTGATCCAACTGCGCCGGGGTGAGCGAACTGGGATCAAGCACCAGGAAATAGGTGCCGTCGGGCACATTGTCAAAGTTGAATGTCCCGTCGGGATTGGTGGTGATGGTGCTGAACAGTTCGTCGGCATCGCTGGGCGGGGTGGTCGGCGTCGGCGTTTCGCCCGCCGTCTGGGCCACCAGGACGATCCCCGTCGTGTTCTGGTAGCTCATTTCGCCGCCGGATGTGCTCTCGCTTGACACCAGTTGCAGTTCCAGCGTGTAATCGCCTTCGCCCGCCGCGCTGATCAGTTCGATGGTGTAGTCACCGGCTGCCGTCAGCATCGTGCCCACTGTCACATTGGCTGCCGGACCCTGCGACACGATCTCCGCGCCGTCTGGCCCCACCAGCCGCAGCGTCAATTGCAGTTCTACCACAGTGGTAGTTGCAGTAACGCTCACGCTGTCATCCGCGTTCCCGGTGAAGACCCACGCCAGCCGTTCGCCCGATGTAATCGTACCGGCAACAGGTTGTCCGGGGTTGATCAACGTTGGGGCGATGCTTTCTTCAGCCGCCGCTTCAGTCGCGGCTCCTTCGCCAGCGGGTTCCGCCGTCGCTTCTGTGGCGGTATCTTCGCCGCCGGGAAGCACCACACTCGGCACTTCGGATGTGGTATCGTCCGGGATAACCACTTCGGGAACCGGGGGCGGTGTGCCTGCCGGGGCTACAAAAACGCCATCCCCATTATCCGTATACAGGAAGATGGGAATCCCGGCCTGGGCTGGCTGGCTGTCCTTGCCCATTAACTGGCCGCTGATCTGGTGCTCGACGGCGTACTGCGTGGCCGTTGCATTATCCAGCGCTTCCTGTGCCGCCGCCGTTTGTGACGCTTGGGCGGCTGCGGTTTGCGAAGCAACTGCGTTCAGCGCCTCTTGCGTGGCCGTTTGCTGCCGCTGAATTGCCAGCGCGTCGGCGGTCCGTGTGCTCAGGGCGTCCATCGTCTGGATGGCGACCCCCGTTGCTTGCACAGCTTCAATTACTGCCGTGCTGGTATTGTTGGCGGCTACCTGAACCGCCGCGTTGGTCTGTGCGATGCTTGTGGCGGTCTGATCAAAACTGCTGATCTCGTCATCGCCTTGCAGCAAGACGTATACCAGCACGCCCACCACTCCGATTACTGCCAGCACCATAAACGCGCCGATAATCTTGAATGTGCGGCTGACGCCCCCCCCGCCACCGGGTTCCTCGAAGCCTGGTAAAGTCAGGTCTTCTTCAAATGGGGGAATTTCATCCAGTTCGCTCAGATCATCCAGGTCTTCGAAACCCATAAGTTTTTTCCTCCGCTGAATGGGCGGCGATCCTAACCCAGTAACTCAAGGTTGGCGAGAGGCACCATCACCGCCTGCCCGTTGGACAACATAATTTTAGCGCTGGGCAGTCGCAGCCCACTCCCCACGACCTGTGGCGCTGCCGGGAAATCGACGACTTCACCGATCAGGCCATCCCAGGGGGCGCGGGTGATCCGCACCTGCGAACCCAAATCTAACACTTTATCCAATACCGGCGTGGGCGGCAGTGCGCCCCCCGATGGCAGTGGGATCATAATTTCGGGACGTTCCCACGACCACCGATCCGGCACAACCGCATCAAATGCAGCCTGACGCCCCATGTTACTCTGCAACAGCGTATAAATCAAACCTGTTGGACGGCGGCTGCCAAAGCCCTCTGTTAGTAATACAGGGAATTTAAGCTGCATTGCGAATTCGCGCAAGTTGGCGGGCATGCTCGGTGCCACCACCCCGGCGACTTCCTGCTGCTGCGCGACCAGCAGATCCCCTTTATTGATCGGTTCCGGGGTCACAATCACCACATTCCGGTATTCCGAAATGCGCACATCCAGCTTGCTCAGCCCCACGAATCCTTCTTCAGGCAGCCAGCGATAAGCCTCGTAGCAGAAGCCGCCGTTCCCCCACGCACACTGGATCAGCGCCCCGTTGCCTGTCATTTTGACCACATGCGGTTCTGCCGAAATGATCTCGCCCTGAATCCGGGCCAGAATTTCAATGCTGCGTTCGGCCACCTGCATGATAATCCGGCTGCCTTCGATGCCCACAATTACGCCGTCCGCCGGGCTTTGCAGCACTTTCGCCCGCCTGCCTTTGCCGCGCCGCGCCAGTTCCTGCCCGATCTGCACCCGCCCCACCTGGGCGGTGATGGCCGTCGTAGCGAATTCCGGGTCGCGGATGTTGAGCAGTTTCGCCACGTCGAGAATTCTAAAATCCTTCAGCAGATCGCCTTCCAGCACGACATGGATCGGGTCCACCGGCGCGCCCTGGATGGTGTGCGTTTGGCGCGGTTCCGCCGTCGGGGGCAGCCGCCGCTCCCGCTGGATACGCGCTAATCCCTGGATAATGGTCGTTTCAGGATAATACGGCATCCTTTTACATCCCTTCCATTTCGAGGTCCGGCATCGCCAGCTCATCCGGTGACGGCGGCATGGGGATTTCAGCGGTTCGCGCGTCACGCCCCATCATGGCAAGCTGCCACTTGGCATAACGCACGGCTCGATCTTTCGGACGTGGCATCGCGAGCGGACGCCCGCGCGCATCAAAGATGATCCCTGCTGCGCCTGCCGTGACTTTCATCCGCAGTTTGGATTTCCCATTGATCGACAGGCCGCGCCGCAGTTTGAGCCGTAATTCCACCGTGACGCCCGGCAGCACCGGGGCCATCCAGATTTCGCCACCCTGTACGGTGCGGTTCATCACCTGCCCGTCTTCGGAACGAATCTGGATATACATCGCTTCCTGTCCATACCGCGCCCGGCCCAGCGGGTTAAACGCTGTGCCCAGGCTGACCAGTCCGCCCGATTCGAGTGCCTGGACGGTGATCAACGGTTTGAGATAGGCGATTACGCCCACCGCCGAAATGAAGTTGTGCGGGTCCAGATACAGTTCGGTCACGCCCACCGGTTGCAGCGCGTCGAGCAGCAGCAGCGCGGAAATGCCGGGATGCTGCGCTTCGGTCAGAATTGCGCCCGCCGCGATGATCGGCTGGAAGTCGGGCAGCAGCACGCCTTCGCCCAATCCCCAGCTTTCGCGCACGTTAGCCATCATCATCCGCACGATCTCGCGTCCGAGCGCCTGCTCGATCATCAGTTCTTCGGATGTGTTCGGCACGGTCGCGGGGCGAAGCTGCTTGTTATACGCATAATCCCACAGATCATCGGGCGTGATGTCGAAGGGCAGCCAGCGCAGCACGTTTTCTAGTTTGACCTTTTCCAGCGCGCTGACCATATGCTGCCCCAAACCCAGATCGGTCTGGATGCTGAATTTGGTTTCGCGGCGCACACTGCCCACCAGCACACTGTTCGCGCTGCCGACATCGACATACAGCGGGCCGATCCCTTTTTGCGGCAGTTCGCTCATATAGCGGATCGCGCTGATATAACCCTGCGTGGTCGGCACGACGCCCACCTGGCTGTGCCGGCCTATATCGGCAAAACCGCCCTGGCTTTTGCTGCGATAATCATCATACACCAGCGCGAGTTCGATCTGCGCCGGGAATAACTGCTCATCGTGCAGGCTGGGGCGCACATTTTTCGCGAAAAAGATGTCGGTGATCGGTGAAATCAAATCATTCACGCGCGCTTTCAGGGACTGGTTGCCCGCGAACAACACGCTGGGGATGCGCCCGCGCCGGACGAGTGACAGCGCCGTAGCGACGGTCTGCACCATATTCAGCACTAAATCTTCCGCGCCGTCGTCGGTCCCCCCGACAATAAAAATCAGGTCAGGATCGCCGCTCAGGATGGCGTTGATCTGTTCTTCTTCGCTGCGTACGTCGTCCGGGTTGAGCATGTCGGTGATGGTGACATAACTGCCCGCCAGGGCGCGCCGCGCGCTGCCGATGCTGATTTCGGGCGTCAGGCCGATCAAAAAGACGCGCATCGGGCGGCCCGCGCTGCTGGTCGCCAGAAATTCATCGACTCCGTGCCCGTTCGTTTCAGGAATCTGGAACATCTGCTCCGCGCTGGGGCCGAGCAGCCGCCGCCCGATCAGCGATGTGAGGTGCTGCGCCGCGTGTTCGATGCCCAGGCTGGCGCTGCCCAGCGGCGGTTCGGCGGTGGTACGCGATCGCGCCGACGCCACCAGTTTATACTGGCCTTCCACAATATCGATCAGGACCAGCCGCGTATGCACGTTGCCAATATCGGCTACCAGGATGGAATTAATGTGATCAAAAGAGGACATCTCATCCCCCTACCTTGTCGAGGATGAATTCAAGTTGCTGGCGAACCACGCCGCTAAAAATCGTCAGGCTGGTCAGCATGATCCCGCCGTATAACGCGCCAAGCGCAATCGTAATGAACAGTTGGCCTATCGCGCTCAGAATTCGCACCGGGCGCGCCCGCTGGACTTCGCCGCCCCGCTGCACGGCAATATACTGGAAGTAAATCAGCGTCGTGATCACCCCGATCAGCATGATAATGCCATCCACGGCTTCATCGCCCAGCATTTCACCTGAGTCACGCGCCAGTGGGATCAGTGTCCCCGCGATGGTTCCCACAATCGCCACAGCCACCCCCACGCCGATCAGAAACGCCATGCCCAGGTTGCCCACCGGGGCCAGCCGGGGCGACGACTTGAGCAGCAGCAGCGCACCAATCAGGAACGGTACCGCACCAAATACCCGGATCGCGGTCATTGCTTCATCGCTGCGATCCCCTTGTTTCGCCAGCACGGTATCGTTCAGCCACGGAACCAGGATGCTTTCGGTGGCCACAATGGCGACATAGGCCGCCGCCGCGCCGATCAGAATATGCACGGCTATACGGTATAGGGCATTGTCGCCCAGAATATAGCTGAACACCATCAGGGTGAGCACCAGCGAGGCCCACCCCATTACCAGGTCAAGCGTATCAGGAGTCAACGCCCCCTCCGTACCAGCGCTCGGAGCAGATTCAGGACCATACCCAGCGCGATCAACCCTGCCGCCGCTGCCGCCCCCAGCGCGATGCTGTGCCAGCGGGCCTCGTCGGGATTCGGCAGATCGAAGTTGATCTTGTCAGGCACTTCATACGGTTCGTGCAGCACCGGCCCGCGCGTATCGAGATAGTCGTAGTAGGCCACGACATCACGATACCCGGCCAGATACCCGCCATACGCGCCCGTATCCACGTAGGGCAGCGCCAGCGGTTCGGCGGCAGCCGACACCAGCGCGATCTTGGGCACGCGTATGCCATCAAGCTGCTCCGCCCAGTTTCGCACATCTTCGCTTTCTTCGCCGACCACCACCACCAGCGCCACATCGCGGATGCTGCGAATTGCCAGGTTCGTATTTTCGCCGCGAATATCGCTGTCAAACGCCGGGTGGATCACGTCATCCTCATCCGTTTCGACTTCATCGCGCAGCGAACGCACCCCAATCGCATCCCCGGCCAGGTAGCTCAGGATCACATAATCTTCGCCCGGTTCGAGTGCCGTTTCGCCCTGACCGCGTGCGTTCAGCAGCAGCGTATCGTCATCCAACGCCCCCAATACCGACTGCGCGTGGAACAGCCCTGCCGGATCGGTGCTGATGATCAGCGGCACACCGCCCCGCGCGAACACATCGCGCAGCACCGCATCCGCCAGCGGATCGAGTTCCCCGGCGGCAGTCGGGCCGTATTCAAAGGCGAACAGCACATAAGTCGGGCCGGTTGAAGTCACCAGGGCGTTGTTAATATAGGTCGCGGCGGCGGCTCGATCTCCGCTCAGTTGGGCTGGATCGTCCGCAAAATGGACCACATCGGTTACAAACGGCGCGATCAACGCCACCAGCATCAGCACCGCAATCAGCAGGCGATCCGGTTTAAAGCGTGTGGCGCGGCGTGCCCGTTTGACGGCAGCGGCGGGCGCTTCTTCTTCCCCGACTTCGCGGCCTTCTCCGGCTTCTTCTTCTTCCGCGGCCATCAAATCCAGCAGCTTTTGCAGGCGTTGGACGCGTGCTTGCTGCTGCGGCGTGATCAGCAGTTCGGAGATCGGCGCTGCGGTGTCTTCTTGCGTCAGCATCGCATCGGCCAGCGGCAGCGCCCCGGCGATTCCCGCCAGTGGGCCGGATTCCGGTGTCGCCAGGTCTGCGGGTTGGTCCATGGCGGACAGCGCATTTTCGCGGAAGACGCGCACCCGTTCCGGTAATTCGGTTAGCGCTTTCTGTTTGACACTGACTTCAACCCCGGCCACCTTGACCGGCACCGGCAGATCGGAAGGCCGTAATTCTTCCATCCATTCCGGTTTTTGTTCAGATTGCAGCGTCGGTTGCGCGGCAGCGGCGGCCAGTTCTTCGGGCGGCACCATCAGCGTTTGATCTTCGCCCGCACCAAACAGATCATCAAAGCCGGGCAGCGTTTCAACGGGTTCCCCTTCGGCGAACCATCCCTCCATGGGGGGGGCCGCATTCGGATCAGGCACGCCGGTAATTTCAAACGGCGTTTCATCCGGCGGCAGTTCGCCCCATTCCTCTGGTATTTCCAGTTCGGGTTCCGGTTCCGGTTCGACTTCGGGCATGGGCGGCTGGTATAACCCTAACAGGGCGTCAATATCCCCGCTGTCCAGTTTCTCCGGCACAAACTCAGACGCGGTATGTGGACGCGGCGGCATCCGCACCTCTGGTTCTTCGGGCGTCTCGACATCCAGGGACGAAATTTCCTGTAACCAGTCCAACCCCTCATCCATGAGCGGCGCGGCTGGCATTTCACCCCCGAATAGATCCGCCGGAAGGGGGAGCCGTTCTTCATCACCCAGTTCACGCAGCCAGTCCGGGCTGTCATCCGAAATCGGGGCGACAGTCTGCGCTGCGGAATAGTTATCGGGCATCAGCGGATCGAACCGTTCCACAAAATCATCGCCCTGTTCCTCGAATGTCCGGTCCAGGTCCATTTCAGGGAAGGGCACGTCTTCTGGTTGGGCGATTACGCTCGGTGGCGCAGACTCGGCCAACCAATCGGGCATCTGACCCGGTTCGGCTTGCTGCTCGTCCGCGAACATATCAAAATCGGGCAGTGGAAACGCTTCTTCTTCCGGCTGCTGTTCTTCCTGTTGTTCCTGTGGGAGCGGCGGGGCAGCTTCGGCCAACCAATCAGGCATTTGGCCCGGTTCGGCCTGCTGTTCCTCCGCAAACATATCAAAGTCAGGCAGGGCGAAGGCTTCTTCTTCCTGCCGTTGTACTTTCGGCAGGCGCGACGCTGGTTCCGCCGCGGCGTCGGGCGTA